>NZ_NZQP01000035.1:0-19081 GCF_002695945.1 Marinimicrobium sp.
GCAACCCAACCATCCGCACCCACCGAAATTCGCGTTGGGCGGATCGGTCCGACGCCCCGGAATCGAAGGCGCATCCGCCGTATCCCAAGGCCAAATTTACCCCGGTAATCCGCCCTTGGTTAGCTTCGCCGGATCCAATAGCTTCTCCAACTCCTCCCGACCCAAATCCGTCTCCGCCTCCGCCACGTCAATAATGGGTCTCCCCTCGGCGTAAGCCTTCTTGGCGATGGCCGCCGCCTTGTTGTACCCGATAATGGGATTGAGGGCCGTCACCAGAATCGGGTTGCGGGCCAGGGCGTGCTGAAGGTTTTCCTCGCGCACGGTGAAGCTGGCGATGGCGCGTTCGGCGAGCACTTCGCAGCTGTTGCCCATCAGTTTGATGCTGGACAGCAGGTTGTGGGCCACCAAGGGCAACATGACGTTGAGCTCAAAATTGCCGGACTGACCCGCCACGGTAATGGCGGTATCGTTGCCCATTACCTGGGCGCAGGCCATGGCCACCGCTTCGGGAATCACCGGGTTGACCTTACCGGGCATGATGGACGACCCGGGCTGCAATGCCTCCAATTCAATCTCCCCCAGACCGGCCAGTGGACCGGAGTTCATCCAGCGCAGGTCATTGGCGATTTTCATCAGACTGACCGCCAGCGTTTTGAGCTGCCCGGAGGCGGCGACGGCAACATCCTGGCTCCCCTGGAGCGCAAAGAAGTTGTCCCCCGGTGCGCAGACCAGGCCGATATTCTCACTCAGTTGCCGGGCGAAGAGGCCGGCGAACTCCGGATGGGCGTTAACCCCGGTGCCGACCGCGGTGCCGCCCTGGGGGAGGGCGCAAAGCTGGTCGAGGCTCTGGTGCAGGCGCTGTTCGTTGCTCTCGATCTGGCTGGCCCAGCCCCGCAGCACTTGCCCAAAGGTGACCGGCATGGCGTCCATCAGGTGGGTCCGACCGGTTTTCACAACCTGGTCCAGCTCATGGGCCCGGTCCAGCAGGGTGGTGTGCAGGAATTTNAGCTCCGGCAGGAGGTGGTTGTTNAGGGCCAGGGCGCCACTCAGGTGAATGGCGGTGGGGATGACGTCGTTGCTGCTCTGGCTCATATTGACGTGATCATTGGCTCCGACCGCTTTGCCGCTNCGTTCGCTNGCCAGGTGCGCAATNACCTCGTTGACGTTCATGTTGGTGCTGGTGCCGGAGCCTGTCTGGAAAACATCCACGGGAAACTGGTCGTCGTGGTGCCCTTTGATGACCTCGTCGGCGGCACTGATGATCGCCTCGGCTAGGGGGTGTTCCAGCAGTCCCAGGGCGGTATTGGCCTGTGCGGCGGCTTTCTTGATCTGTGCGACGGCGTGAATGAAGGCCGAGGGCAGGGGGGTACCGCTGATATGGAAGTTGTTGATGGCCCGCTGGGTCTGGGCGCCGTAGCGGGCGCTGACCGGGACCTGCACCTCGCCCATGCTGTCTTGTTCGGTACGGTACTGCTTCATACGGGGCCTCCTGTTAGCGGTGTCCCTGAGGGATACGNCGGATCGTGAAAATAATTCACTTTAAATAAACGACTTTAAGTGTATCGACTAACTATCTGATTTACTTGTGCNTGATAGCCGCCACCAAACAGATTCAGGTGGTTGAGCAGGTGGTACAGGTTGTACAGTGGCACCCGTTCCTGCCACCCGGAGTCGAGNGNATTCATCTGAGTATAGTGCTCGTAGAAGCCACCGGAGAAGCCGCCGAACAGTCGGGTCATCGCCAGCTCGGCNTCGGGCCAGCCCCAGTGGGNGGCGGGGTCGATCAATACCGGGTTCCCCGTTTCATCGCAGTGGATATTGCCGCCCCAGAGGTCACCGTGAATCAGGGCTGGGGCCTGCTCGGGGATCAGTTCAGGTAGCTTTCGACAAAGGGTTTCCAGCTTGTTCAGCTCCCGGCTGGAGAGAAGCCCCGCCGCTTCCGCCAGCCGCCCCTGATACATCAGGCGCTGTTCAGCGAAGAACGCGTGGCCATCAGTGGTGGCGGGGTTGGGTTGCGGGGTGCGACCGCAATAGTTGTCCATGGTAAAGCCGAAGTGCGGCGCGGGTTGGCGGTGCAGGGCGGCCAGCCCTTCGCCCAGGTCNCGCCAGTAATTTGGACCGGGACGCCCGTGCGNAATGTATTCCAGGGCGATAAACGTGGGCTGTGCGGTGATCACCTCCGGCACCCGTAGCGTATCGGTTGCCCGGAGGGCTTCCAGACCGGCGGCCTCGGCAAGGAAGAAATCCGCCGGTGCGGTGGNNTGTTGTTTGATGCACAGGTCCCGTCCATCCGTGGTAGTGATGCGAACGGTATCGCAGATATCGCCGCCGGAGAGTGGCTCCGNACGGGCGATGTCGGTGTCCAGTTCAGTTTTTAACCAATGTTTAATGGCGTCCATCATTTACCACCAGGGTATGCGTTACAATGTTTCTTTTGATCGTACAAAAGGCGTCTCAATGTCCAAGCAGTTTGTGGTTCAGAGCGATTACCAGCCCGCGGGCGACCAGCCGGCGGCCATTGCCGGGCTGGCCAAAGGCATCGATGCCGGCCTCGCGCACCAGACGCTACTGGGTGTGACCGGTTCGGGCAAGACCTTTACCATGGCCAATGTGATAGCCCAGGCCCAGCGGCCGACCCTGATTATGGCACACAACAAAACCCTGGCCGCCCAGCTCTACGGGGAGTTCAAGGAGTTCTTCCCCAACAACGCGGTGGAGTACTTCGTCTCCTATTACGACTACTACCAGCCCGAAGCCTATGTACCGTCTTCGGACACCTTCATCGAGAAAGACGCCTCGGTCAACGAGCACATCGAGCAGATGCGCCTGTCCGCCACCAANGCGNTGATGGAGCGTAAGGACGCCATTGTGGTGGCGACGGTGTCGGCCATCTACGGTCTGGGTGACCCGGATTCNTACCTGAAAATGCTGCTNCATCTGGTGCGGGGTGATCAGGTGGATCAGCGCCAGATTCTGCGCCGTCTCGCCGAGCTGCAGTACACCCGCAATGACATGGACTTNCAGCGCGGNACCTACCGGGTGCGNGGCGATGTGATCGATATTTTCCCGGCNGANTCCGANTTCGANGCCTANCGGGTGGAGCTGTTTGACGANGANGTGGAGCAGATNTCCGTGTTCGACCCCCTGACCGGCGAGGTGCGGGGCAAGGTGGCGCGAGCCACCATCTACCCGAAATCCCACTACGTNACCCCGCGCAGCCGCATGNTGGAGGCCATTGACCAGATCAAGGTGGAGCTGGAAGAACGCCTGAAACAGCTGCGTGAGAACGACAAGCTGGTAGAGGCTCAGCGCCTGGAGCAGCGCACNCGCTANGANCTGGAGATGATGCAGGAGCTCGGCTACTGCAANGGCGTGGAGAACTACTCGCGCTACCTCTCNGGCCGGGACGCGGGCCTGCCGCCGCCGACNCTGTTTGACTATCTNCCGAACGAGGCGCTGCTGATTGTGGATGAGTCCCANGTGACCATNCCCCAGATTGGNGCCATGTNCAAGGGCGANCGNTCGCGGAAGGAAACCCTGGTGGANTACGGNTTTCGNCTGCCNTCGGCACTGGATAACCGACCCCTGCGGTTTGAAGAGTGGGAGCGGCTGGCNCCGCAGATGATTTTTGTCTCGGCCACNCCGGGGCCNTANGANGCGGAACACGCNGGGCAGGTGGTGGAGCAGGTGGTCCGGCCCACNGGTCTGGTGGANCCGGAAATCGAAGTGCGGCCNGCCACNACNCAGGTGGACGATGCCCTNTCCGAAATCCGTNTGAGGGTNGACCGGGACGAGCGGGTNTTGCTNACNGTNCTGACCAANCGNATGGCNGAGGANCTGACNGAATACCTCGCCGANCACGGNGTNCGGGTNCGCTANCTGCATTCGGANATCGATACNGTNGAGCGGGTGGANATCATTCGCGACCTGCGTCTGGGCGAGTTNGATGTNNTGGTGGGCATCAACCTGCTGCGNGAAGGCCTGGATATGCCNGAAGTGTCCCTGGTGGCCATTCTGGANGCGGANAAGGAAGGTTTCCTGCGNTCCGAGCGNTCNNTGATCCAGACCATCGGCCGGGCCGCNCGGAANCTGCANGGCAAGGCGATNCTCTANGCCGANCGNNTCACNGGCTCCATGCANCGGGCGATNGACGAAACCGANCGNCGNCGGACCAANCANTTGGCCCACAANGAGGANCACGGCATTACCCCGATGGGNATTCGCAAGAGTGTGACCGACATTATGGAGGCGGGGCCGGTACCCGGGTCCGGCGCCCGTCGTCAGCGCAAAGAGGCTGTCGCGGAGAAGCGAGCCCGCTACGAGGTTGAGCAGGAGGGCGATCCCCTCAAGGCGGTGGCCAAGCTGGAGCAGGCCATGTACCAGGCCGCCAAGAACCTGGAGTTCGAAGAGGCTGCCCGCCTGCGGGATCAGATCGAAAAGCTGAAACACCGGGCTCTGTAATATGGCGGCGCAACAAACCTCGTTATTTGGTGACGTGGCGGACCCTGAACCGGAGGTATTGATCCGGGAGGACGGCGATGTTCGCCTGTATCGCAACTGGTGGACCCCAGAGGAAACCCGCCGGTTGTTCGACCAACTGCGCACTGAATTGGCTTGGCAGCAGACCCACATTCAGATGCACGGAAAACGGATACCGGTGCCCCGTCTGGATGTCTGGTATGGTGACCCGGGTCATCCGTATCGTTATTCTGGCGTCCGGTTCGACCCCGAACCCTGGACCCCGACCCTTGAGGCGATAAAAAGCGAGCTTGAGAGGCGACAGGGCTTGACCTTTAACAGCGTCTTGGCCAATCTTTACAGAACTGGACAGGACAGTGTGGCCTGGCATGCCGACGATGAGCCGGAGCTGGGTCGCAACCCGGTAATTGCCTCACTCAGCCTGGGCTCGGAGCGACGCTTTGCGCTCAGGCACAAAACCCGCAAGGATCTCGCGCCGGTTCGGCTGGATTTGCCCAGCGGTTCGCTGCTGGTCATGGCCGGAACCACCCAGCATTTCTGGCAGCACCAACTGGCGAAAACCGCCCGAGCCGTCGGACCAAGGATCAATCTGACCTTCCGAACGGTGTTTGGGCCGGGTGATGGGGGTTTATAATACGGGCTGATTCTGCGGATGCGCTTCGCTCCGATCTGTCGGGCCGATCCGCCCAATGGATGCTGCCGTGGCTCGCGCAATAACGGCGGATGCGGGCTTTGCCCTTATCCGCCCTACGGAGACTGCGGTGGTTGCGTAGGGCGGATAAGGGCAAAGCCCGCATCCGCCGTGACCTAATCGTTACCGCATGGATGTAATCGACAACAACTCTCGAGGGACCGAGCGTGAGACCGGTTCCCTCACGCCCCGCTAAAGTGCACCGGACGCCGGTGTCAGGAACCCCATAACAGACGTTTTGCCAAAAAAACGCCATAACAAAAATTGAATGTGTCAGGACCAAAAGCTGGGTTGGGGGCTAACGTTGACAAAGATTCTGGTAGTAGACGACCACGACCTGGTTCGCATGGGCATTGTGCGCATGCTGGCTGACGTGGACGGCTTTGATGTAGTAGGAGATGCCAAAAGCGGCGAGGAAGCCGTCACCAAGGCACGGGTGCTGGTGCCCGACGTTGTGCTCATGGATGTGAAAATGCCCGGTATGGGCGGTCTGGAAGCCACCAAAAAACTGCGGCAGATCAATCCCGAAGTGAAGATCATCGCGGTCACCGCCTGCGATGACAGTCTGTATCCCACCCGACTGATGCAGGCCGGCGCGGTCGGCTACGTCACCAAGGGGGCCGAATTCACCGAAATTACCGACGCCATCAACAAGGTGATTCGCGGTGACCTTTATATGAGTAACGCCATCGCCCAGCAGTTGGCCCTGAAAAATTTTGCCGGAGAAGGGGACACGTCCTCGCCGTTTGAGAAACTCTCCCAGCGGGAGTTGCAGACCGCCATGCTGATTGCCAATGGCCAGAAGGTGCAGGATATTGCCGATATTTTCTGTGTCAGCCCGAAAACGGTGAACAGCTATCGGTATCGGATTTTCGAGAAGCTCGATATCAATAGCGATGTGGAGTTGACCTTGTTGGCGGTGAAGCACAATTTCCTGGATCCGGAGGCGGTGGTTTAGATTTGGTTACGGCGGTTGCGGCGGATGCGGCCTTCGGCCTTATCCGCCCTNCGCACACTGCCGTGGTCCGTGTAGGGCGGATAAGGGCGAAGCGCGCATCCGCCGTAACCACACCAACCGGCATCCGCCGCAACCATCCGCCGNAACCCAAACCACGACATCCCCGCCAACCGGTGGTATTCTTCCCGCCCATGAACACACCTGATGTATTCGACCACAAACAATTCCTNGCCANCACCACCAAACAACCGGGCATCTATCAGATGTACGACGGTGGCGGTGAGCTGCTCTACGTCGGNAAAGCCAAAAACCTNAAAAACCGGTTGTCCAGCTACTTCCGCAGCTCCGGCCTGTCTCCGAAAACCGTGGCCCTGGTGGCGAAAATNCGTCAGATCGATGTGACGGTCACCTCGAGCGAAACCGAAGCGCTGATTCTTGAGCAGAATCTGATCAAATCCCACCGGCCGCCCTATAACATTCTGTTGCGGGATGATAAGTCCTACCCCTACATTTTTCTCTCCAGTGGCGAGACCTTTCCGCGCATCAGTTTTCATCGGGGCTCCAAGAAAAAGCGCGGTCACTACTTCGGCCCTTACCCGAATGTTGGGGCGGTGAAAGACAGCCTGAATTTTCTGCAGAAAACCTTTCAGGTGCGNCAGTGCGAGGACAGTGTGTTCAAAAACCGCTCGCGCCCCTGTCTGCAATACCAGATCAAACGTTGCACCGCNCCCTGTGTGGATTACATCAGCCCGGAAGACTACGCCGACGATGTGCGCCACACCCGCATGTTTTTGAGCGGGGANAGTGACACCCTGATGAAGGAGNTGGCGGACCAGATGGACGCCGCGTCCCAGGCGCTGGAGTTTGAGCGGGCGGCGGCGCTGCGNGATCAGATCACCGCGCTGCGCTCCATTCAGTCCCANAANCTGATNGAAGAGGGNTATGGCGATCTGGATGTGGTGGCCGCCGTGCTGCAGGCGGGGTTGATCTGCGTGCATGTGTTGTTTGTTCGCCAGGGGAGNATTCTGGGCAGTCGCAGCTACTATCCGCAGGCGACACTGGCGGATTCAGAATCCGATGTCCTGACCGAATTCCTGCCNCAGTTTTATCTGGCGAGCGAGGGCCGGGAAATNCCCCGGGAAATTATCACCAGCCACCCGGTGGCNGAGGCNGAGNTGATTGCCCAGGCGCTNAAGAGNGCNTCGNNNCGNCAGGTGACNGTNACNGACAAGGTGCGCACCCATCGNTCNCAGTGGGTGCAAATGGCNACCACNGCNGCCCAGCAGAATCTCACNAGCCGGGTNAANAGNCGNAAGAACAGTATGGACCGCTTTATTGCCCTGCAGGATGCGTTGGGTCTGGACGAGATGCCCCAGCGATTGGAGTGTTTCGATATCAGTCACAGCAGCGGTGAGCTGACCCAGGCGTCCTGTGTGGTGTTNGATACCAACGGTCCGCTGAAGTCCGATTATCGCCGCTTCAATATTGACGGNATCACCCCCGGTGACGACTACGCGGCCATGGAGCAGGCGCTGCAGNGGCGCTATACCCGGTTGCAGAAAGGCGAGGGCAAGCTGCCGGATATTCTGATTATTGATGGCGGTAAAGGTCAGCTCGGTAAGGCCGAGGCNGTACTGGCGGAGCTGGGTGTGAACAATGTCCNGTTNCTGGGTGTGGCCAAAGGNACNACGCGCAAGGCGGGNTTCGAGACGNTGTATTGGGCGGAGAGCGGTAAAGAGATTGTGATGTCGAGCGATTCGCCGGCGCTGCATTTGCTACAGCATATTCGCGATGAGGCGCACCGGTTTGCGATTACCGGNCATCGCCAGCGNCGGGACAAGAAGCGGCGCACGTCCAGTCTGGAGGGGGTNCCNGGGGTGGGTGCCGGCCGCCGTCGGGAGNTGTTGCGTCATTTTGGNGGGCTNCAGGAGGTNCAGAAGGCCAGNGTGGCGGATCTNNCCAAGGTNCCGGGNATCAGCAAACGCCTGGCGGAGGANATTTACGGCCATTTTCATGGGTNATGGTGGTTATATGACGTCCGGTTCGGCCCGGGGTATACCGCTTCGCGACCCGCCGTGAACCCATCCATGGGGGCTTCTCATCGGCATCCATGCCTCAGAGAGTCTCGAAGCGGTATACCCCGCGCCGAACCTCAGTGCTACTTTTGACCATCGATTGATGTAGGTCGGATCGGTCCACCGCATCGCGTAATCCGACGTCAGAGTGCTACTAATTCCGCGAGAATAAATGGTGCCGGGAGCGGGACTTGAACCCGCACGATCTTACGATCTCAAGATTTTAAGTCTTGTGTGGCCGTTCTCGGGCGTCCTGCCCTTCACGGCACTCGTACATCCTGTACAGCGTCTACCAGTCTAGGTGGTGCCCGGAGCCGGAATTGAACCGGCACGACTGCAATAGTCGGCAGATTTTAAGTCTGCTGTGTCTACCAATTCCACCACCCGGGCTTAAAAACTGAGCGGCATCAAGAAGGGAAAGTTGGAGGCGCGAGCCGGAGTCGAACCGGCCTAACCGGATTTGCAATCCGGGGCATAACCGCTTTGCTATCGCGCCTTGCTTGAAGAGGAGCGAATTCTAAAGGAATCGCCGAAAAAATCCTAGGGGTTTCCGTGGGTTATCCGGGAATTTTTTGTGTTGGTTGATATTTGACCAAGATTGCGGGTTGGGTAACGGCGGATGCGCGCTACGCGCTTATCCGCCCTACGGCCGAGCGCAGCGGTATAGTCATGCGTAGGGCGGATAAGGCCGAAGGCCGCATCCGCCGTTACCCAAGTCGCGGATCATCAACGATCACCGAAGGCTGCGTAGGGGCCGAGCGCAGCGGTATGACCCGCATCCGCCGTAGCCCAAGTCACGGACCATCAGCAATCACCGAGGTCGCGTAGGGGCCGAGCGCAGCGGTNTGGCCCGGCACCCGCCGTNNCCCAANCTATTTCAACCTCATAAANGGCCANGCGGCGCGCAGGTAGAGGATCATGGACCANAGGGTCAGTAGNGCGGCGCTGTACAGGGTGATGTANCCNAGCCAGTAAAAGAGCGCNAAGGGCAGGTCGGCCAGCAGGACAATCAGNGCNGTCATCTGCAGNGTGGTTTTGATNTTNCCNATGTAGGACACCGCGACNCTGGCGCGTTCGCCCAGNTCGGCCATCCANTCCCGCAGGGCCGANATTACGATCTCCCGGCCGATAATCACAATNGCCGGNGCGGTGAACCAGGGNGTGGCGTGCAGCTCAACCAGAAGGGCCAGGGCGATGACCACCATCAGCTTGTCCGCCACCGGGTCCAGGAAGGCGCCAAAGGGGGTGGACTGGTCGTATTTGCGNGCGACATAGCCATCGGCCCAGTCGGTGATGGCGGCAANACTGAANATCATGGCGGAGGCGAAGTGGGCCCACCCGAACGGAAGATAGAAGACCACTACAAACAGCGGGATGAAAACAATGCGGATCAGGGTCAGTTGGTTCGCCAGGGTCATGGGATAGATCGGTCTCTGGTTCTGTCGTTGGGCGAATCATACAGCCGTGAGGCGGGGGTGACCAGTGTTGCGTCGGTTGGATTGGTGTCGGCGTAATCGTGAGGGTGTTGCGGTTGTGGTGTCGTTGGGAGGTCATACGGCCGTGAGGCGGGGTGACCGGTTTGAGTAGGTCGGATTAGCGTAGCGTAATCCGACTCTTGGTGCGGTGGTGGTTCTGCCGGGGGTGTCGGATTACGCGCTGCGCGCTAATCCGACCTACTGACTACTGAGATTCTGGGGAGCTATAGGGTAGGGATAGCGCGATCCAGAGCGCCNACGTCCAGGAAGGGCGAGGCATCAATNTCTTTGGCGTCCATCATTTCCGCCACGCGCTGCAGGGCGGCGATGATCATGCTCTGTTCCCATTCATCCANTTCCCNAAACCGTTCCACAAAGTTGTCCTGCAGCGCCGTGGGCGCNGAGGCCAGGATTTTTCGGCCGTGGTCGGTCAAACGGGGGTAGACCTTGCGCTTGTCGGTTTCCGAGCGGATGCGNTCGATCAGCTCCCGCTTCTGCAGNCGGTCCAGAATGGTGGTGACGGTGGCCTGNCTCAGGCTCATATCCCGGGCCAGCTCGCTGATGGTCATGTCGCCCTTGGCNTGNACGATCTGCAGGAGCAATAACTGTGGCCCCGTGACGCTGGCGGTTTTCACCAGCTTCTTCGAATGCAGGTCGGTCGCCCGGATGACCCGACGCAGCGAAACCAATACCTCTTCNATCTTGTCCGAGGTGCTCATGGACTTGAGCGCCGTCATGTTGCGTTCGGCGCGGGAAGCCAGGCCCTGAGGCAGGTGNGATTCGTCTTTGGTCATGCGCGTGTCTCCGAAGGGCTGCATGGGTTCGGGTGGACTGATCATTTAGCTTAGTGTACTATAGATTTTTATTTAGTTCTCTAACTATTTCAATTCATTCGAATTGTCGGGGCAAACCTTGATTTTTTGCGGGTTTGGGATCATACCCCTATATTGTTGTTATAAACGGGAAGGAGCAGACCATGACCGACACACCCAGTGACAATCTGGATTTTCGCAAGCCCACCGCTGAGGTCGGCTACCTCCTGAATCAGCTGGTGGCTGCCAGCCCGCCCCTTGACCCCAATTCCATTTACTGCAATCTGCTCCAGTGCTCTCACTTCGCCGATACCGCCGTGGCCGTATTCGATGGCGAGNAACTGGTCGGTTTCGTGTCCGGTTACGTAGAACCCAACAAACCGGACACNCTGTTTGTCTGGCAGGTGGTGATTGCCGAGGCTGCGCGCGGTAAAGGTCTGGCCAAACGGATGCTCAAACATCTGCTGGGCCGTGAAGCCTGCGCGGAGGTGCGCTACATCGAAACCACGATCACTCCGGACAACGAGGCGTCCTGGGCGCTGTTCCGCAGCCTGGCCCGGGACCTGGATACTGANCTGAACAGCGAAGTGTTTTTTGAGCGCAACACCCACTTCGGTGGCGAGCACGATGATGAACACCTGCTGGTCATCGGACCGTTCCAGACCAGTCGTCACTGATTGGTCGGACACGGTCCGATAGAAACTGACACCGGCCGACCTGTCGGCCATAAGGTGCCTCGAGATGAGTAGAGGTATCGAACAGGCGGGTTAGCGGGGCGGCACCCCGGTAATCGGCACAATGCTTCAGAATGGAGGACTTATGTCACACACAGTCGAAAAAATCGGCGGCACGTCAATGAGTGAGTACGATGCCGTACGCGACAATGTGGTTATGAAAAACGGGAAAGACGAGGACCTCTACCATCGGATTTTTGTGGTCTCCGCCTACGGNGGCCTGACCGACCTGCTGTTGGAGAACAAGAAAAACGGCCAGCCCGGCGTCTATGGCCTGTTTGCCAGCACCAATGACGATGACCCCTGGATGGAAGCCTTTGACAAGGTGCGCAAGCGCGTGCTGGAACTGAACAAGCAGTATTTTGGCGATACCGACCTTCGCAAAGAAGCCGATGCCTATATCAAGGAACGCCTGGACGATGCNGAACGCTGCCTGACCGATCTGCAGCGCCTGTGTCAGCACGGCCACTTTGAGCTGGACGCGCACCTGTTCACCGTGCGTGAAATGTTGGCCAGTATTGGCGAAGCCCACAGNGCCTGGAATATGGCCAANTTGCTCCAGCGTGATGGCGTCAACGCCCGGTTTGTCGATCTCTCCGGCTGGAAAGCGGATGGTGCACTGGCGCTGGATGACATGATCAAACAGTCCTTTGCNGGCATCGATTTTGCCAAAGAGCTGCCCATTGTCACGGGCTACACTCACTGTAAAGAAGGCCTGATGGCCAGCTTTGACCGTGGCTACAGCGAGATGACGTTCAGCCGNATCGCGGTGCTGACCGGNGCCCACGAGGCGATCATTCATAAGGAGTTCCACCTGAGCAGTGCCGATCCGCGCCTTGTCGGCGCGGATAAAGTGGTGCCCATCGGTCGCACCAACTACGATGTGGCCGATCAGCTCGCGAATTTGGGGATGGANGCCATTCACCCCCGCGCCGCCAAGGGCCTGCGCCAGAACGGCATCGCACTGCGGGTGAAAAACACCTTCGATCCGGATCACGACGGCACCCTGATCACCGGCGATTACGTCAGTGAAAAACCCTGTGCGGAAATCATTGCCGGTCGCAAAGGTGTGTACGCGATTGAGGTGTTCGACCAGGACATGATGGGCAATATCGANAAGTATGATTCCGGTATTCTGCATCAGATTTCGCGCTTCAAGGCGCATGTGGTCAGCAAGGACATCAACGCCAACACCATTGTCCATTACGTTGCCGGTAACCTGAAAACCGTCAACCGTATTCGCAATATGCTGGAAGAGAAGTACCCGGATGCGGAAGTGGATGTGCGCAAGGTGGCGGTCGTGTCCGCCATTGGCAGTGATATGAAGGTGTCCGGTATGCTGGCCAAGTCGGCAACGGCACTGTCCAGCGCCAACATCAGTGTGCTGGCCATTCACCAGTCGATCCGTCAGGTGGATATGCAGTTTATCGTGGACGAGGACGACTACGATCAAGCCGTNAAGAGCCTGCACAAGGCCCTGGTGGAAGTCCACGACCATGGGGACGCCATATGCGCAGCCTGATCAGGCTGGCCGCGCTCTTTCTACTGTGTGCCTCGGTATCGGTGTTCGCCCAGAGCGACGCCGATGGCGAGGCACGTCAGCGTGTGGCCGAAGAAATCGAGAAGCTGGAAGAACCGATGTACAGCCCCTTCATTGAGCGCTATATGCTCGATGAGCTGAAGCAGTTGCGGATCGATCTGTCCAACCAGCGCGCCGAGCTGATTCAGCAGGTGGTGGACCGGGAGATCGAGTCCATTGACCGGGGCGTGACCTATGCAACCAACACGGTCACTTACTTTTTCTATCTGATCGCGGCGGTGAGTTCGATTCTGGTGTTGCTGGGCTGGAACTCCATTCGCGATATGAAAGAAAAAATGAGTAGCCTGGCGGACGAGGAAGTGGGCAAGCTGGTCAACGCCTATGAGGTGCGTCTGCGGGGTATCGAGAAACAGCTGACCCAGAAAACCCGGCATATTGATGCTAACCGCGAGGAGATTGAGCGCACCCAGGAAATTCATTCACTCTGGCTGCGCGCCAATCTTGAGCACACGCCGGCGAATAAAATCGCCATCTACGACCAGATTCTGGCCGTGAAGCCCGAGGATTGTGAGGCGCTGACCTACAAGGCGGATGTGGTGCTNGAGNTGGGCGAACCNCAGTGGGCNGTGAATCTGTGTCAGCAGGCGCTGTCGATCGATTCGGACAATGCCCATGCGTTNTATCAGNTNGCNTGTGCTCATACCGCATTGGGTCACTACGAAGACGGNGTGCANTTCCTGGGNGANGCACTGAGCCGNGCGGANAGNTATCGGGANTCCCTGATGCAGGACCCGGCGTTGTTCCCNTTGCACGACATGCCCGCATTCAAGGANTTGTTGGGGATTCGGGAAGAGGAGTCGTAGATTCTCGTTACGGCGGATGCGCGCTTCGCGCTTATCCGCCCTACGCGGNNTGATGAGCTATCCGTAGGGCGGATAAGGCCGAAGGCCGCATCCGCCATAACCAAGCCCCGATAAACACCATAAGCTTGCGTAGGGCGGATAAGCGAAGCGCATCCGCCGTTACCTAACCTTCCGCATCCACCGTCGCCATACATTAAAACGACACAACCAATAAACAATAGCAGGCCACCGAGGAGTTTCCGATGTTCGACAAACTCGCACAACGCCTGAACTTGAGTGCGATTCCGCAAATCTTCTTTATCTCCGTCGGCATTATCGTTCTGTTTGTCGGCTTCGCGATTCCCTTCAATGAACCCTTTGCCCGCTTTTTTGACATGCTGGGCGGTTTTACCTTCACCAACTTTGGTTGGTTCTACGTCCTCAGCGTCAGCGGGTTGCTGTTGTTTCTGATCTGGGTGGCCAGCAGTCGCTATGGCCGGATCCGATTGGGGCCGGACGGGGAGGGGCCCGAGTACGATACGTTGACCTGGTTCTGCATGTTATTCGCGGCCGGTATCGGTACCATTCTGATGTTCTGGGGCGTGGCTGAGCCGATGTCCCACTTCGCCAACCCGCCGCTTGAAGGTGTGGAAGGCGGCACCAAAGACGCCGCTCGCCTGGCGATGAATATCTCCCTTTACCATTACGGGCTGCATACCTGGACCATTTTCACACTGCCGGCTTTGGCGATCGGGTATTTCACCTATCGTCAGGGGTTACCCATGCGCATCAGCAGCGTGTTCTACTCGGTGCTGGGGGATCGCATCTACGGCCCGCTCGGCTGGGCCATTGATATTGTCGCGTTGCTCGGCACGCTGTTTGGGGTCGCGGTGTCGGTCGGGCTGGGGACGCTACAGCTCAATACCGGGATGAATTATCTGTTCGGCCTGCCCAAAGGGCAGGCCGCGGAAATGGCCATTGTGGCTGCCATTACCCTGGTGGCCTCCGTGTCCGTGGCCCTGGGGCTCGACCGGGGCATCAAGCGGTTGTCCGAGTTCAACATCGTCGTAGCCCTGATCATTCTGCTGTTCGTCGCGGTGGCGGGGCCGACCCTGTTTATTGTTTCCGGTACCGTTCAGAACATCGGTGCCTACCTGCACAATCTGCCCTGGCTGGCTTTCTGGACCGAAGCCTACAACGAGGGCAACTGGCAGCGGCAGTGGACGGTGTTCTATTTTGCCTGGACGATCTCCTGGGCACCCTACGTGGGCATTTTTATCGCCCGGATCTCCAAGGGCCGCACCATCCGCCAGTTTGTGGCGGGCGCACTGGGGGCGCCGTTGCTGTTTACCATTGTCTGGTTTTCCGTGTTCGGCATGGCCGCCATCGATCTGGATCTGAATCACGGCACGGACATCGCCGGGCAGGTGCAGGCGGATGTGTCCGTGGCGCTTTTCAGTTTCCTCGAGCAGTTTCCGATCGCCACCCTGATCTCGACCCTGGCGGTGATTGTGATTGTGGTATTTCTGACCACCTCCGCCGATTCGGCGGCACTGGTGGTGGACCTGCTGTCGCGCAAGGACAGCCAACCTTCGCGCACCGCTCAGCGGGTGTTCTGGACCCTGCTCCTGGGGTTGGTTGCCGCAACGCTGTTGCTGGGGGGCGGACTGCAGGCGCTCCAGAATGTGATTACTGCGCTGGGTTTCCCGTTCTGTGTGCTACTGGTGTTCATGGCTTACTCATTGACCCGCGCCCTGCATGCGGACTATCTGGGGTATTCTATGGAGGAGCTCGCCGAAGGTAAGGCACCGGCGATGGGACCCATGGGCTCTCTGCCCAGTGATCGCAAAGGTCGAGGAGATGACGAGTGACTGAACATCGTGCCTACCGGGTTCACCAGCCCGGTGATGAAAACGCCCTGAGTCTGGAGCACACGCCCGTGCCCGAACCGCGTGCGGGGCAGGTGAGGGTACGCCACAAGGCCATCGGCCTGAACTTTATCGACATATACCACCGCACGGGCCTGTATCCCCTGGACTTGCCGACGGGGCTGGGGCTGGAGGCCGCCGGGGTGATCGAGGCTCTGGGTCCGGACGTCCATGGCTGGAAGAAGGGCGATCGGGTGGCCTATTGCAGCGGCCCGCCCGGGGCCTATGCGGACTCCCACGTCGTCGCGGCGGATCGGCTATTGGCCTTGCCGGATGGCGTCGAGTATGAGGTTGCCGCCGCCACCTTGCTCAAGGGCCTGACCGCGGCCTATCTGTTACACCAGACCCATCCCGTTCAAGCCGGGGAAACCCTGCTGTGGCACGCCGCCGCTGGTGGTGTCGGGCTGCTGGCCTGTCAGTGGGCATCGCATATGGGGGCACGTGTTATTGGTACCGTCGGTTCTGATGCTAAAGCGAAGCTGGCGCTGGCGCGGGGTTGTGCGGAGGTAATTCGTTACCGTGAGGAATCTGTGGTGGATCGGGTTATGGCCCTGACAGACGGCAAGGGCGTGCCGGTGGTGTATGACTCGGTGGGCAAGGATACCTTTGATGTCTCTCTGGATTGCCTGGCCCGGCGCGGGCTGATGGTGAGCTTTGGCAACGCCTCCGGCGCCGTGCCGGAGTTCAGTCCCTTGCTGCTGGCTCAGAAAGGTTCTCTTTTTATCACCCGACCCACGCTGGGGCATTACGCAACCACGCGGGAGGAGTTGGAGACTCTGGCCGGGCTCTGGTTTGAGGCGGTGCTGTCCGGTGCGGTCACGGTGGATATCAATCAGACCTACCGCCTGGACGAGGTGCCTCGGGCGCATCGCGAGCTGGCAAACCGGCAGACCACCGGGGCCAGTGTTATTATTCCGTAAAGCGGATTGGGTTGCGGCGGATGCGCGCTGCATCTTTACGTTGGGTAACGGCGGATGCGCTTCGCTTATCCGCCCTACGGAAACCACGGCAGTCCGCGTAGGGGCCGAGCGCAGCGGTATGACCCGCATCCGCCGCAACCCAACTCGAACATCATCAACCATCAGGACCCCAACACATGCCCAAAGGCTTCGGCACCAAACTGGTTATCGCCATTTCGTCCCGCGCGCTGTTCGACCTGGATGAGAGTCACCAGGTGTTCATCAACGAAGGCCTGGAAGCTTATGCCAACTATCAGATCGAGCGAGAGGACGAACCTCTGAAACCGGGCGATGCCTTTCCCATGGTACAAAAGCTGCTCCACCTGAACGAAAGCCTCGAAGGCGACCCCCGGGTCGAAGTGATTCTGCTGTCCCGCAACAGCGCCGATACCGGTCTGCGGGTGTTCAACTCCATTGAGCATTACGGTCTCAATATCACCCGGGCTGCGTTCTGCAGTGGCAGCAGTCCGTACCGCTATATCTCCGCGTTCGGCTGCCACCTGTTCCTCTCCACCGATGGCGAAGACGTGCGTCAGGCGCTCAACCAGGGCGTGGCGGCCGCGACCCTGGTCGCCGCCAAGAACAAGTCCGAGCAAGAAGAGGAGCTGCGTTTTGCCTTTGACGGCGATGCGGTGCTGTTTTCCGATGAGGCGGAGCAGGTGTTCAAAAGCCAGGGCCTGAGTGCCTTCGCCGAGAGCGAGAAAGCCTCTGCTAAAACCCCCTTGAGTGGTGGACCGTTCAAGGCGTTCCTGTCCGCACTGCAGGGGTTACAGAGCGAGTTCACCGAGAGCCGCTGTCCGATCCGCACGGCCCTGGTGACGGCCCGTTCGGCGCCCGCCCACGAACGGGTCATCCGCACCCTGCGCGCCTGGAATGTGCGTATTGATGAGTCCCTGTTTCTTGGCGGACTGCCGAAAGGGGAGTTCCTCAAAGCCTACGGTGCTGATGTCTTCTTTGATGATCAGCAACAGCACATCGAGTCGGCCAGCGAACACGTTGCCAGTGGCCATGTCCCCCATGGCGTGGCCAATCAGGCCAAGGGTTGAGTGTCGGGTCGGCCGCACAATTGCAGGCGGCAGCGGGAGTCTATATAGTCTAAAGTTATAGCAGAGGGTTATTTTTTGATCAGAGGCTGGCAATTTGGCTTCTGAGGCTCTATTCTACAAAAGAATAATTACCGCAATTTTTATAACACCGTCCTTTTGTTAACACCGCGCTCTGGGTGCTCGAGTCGACGGGTGGGTTCAACGGTCTTTCGTGTCGGGGCGCACGGGACTGTCCGAAGGACGATCGGAGGACATTATGAAGCTGCAACAACTGCGTTATATCTGGGAAGTGGCGCACCACGACCTGAATGTGTCCGCGACCGCCCAGAGCCTGTACACCTCTCAGCCGGGTATCAGCAAGCAGATACGCCTGCTGGAAGACGAGCTGGGTGTGGAGATCTTCTCCCGCAGCGGCAAACACCTGACCCGCATTACCCCCGCCGGTGAGGCGATTCTGAAAACCGCCGGTGAGATTCTGCGCAAGGTCGACAGCATCAAGCAGGTGGCGCAGGAGTTCAGCAACGAGCGCAAGGGCAGTCTGTCCATTGCCACTACTCACACCCAGGCGCGCTATGCCTTGCCGCCGGTCATTCAGTCCTTCATTCAGCAGTATCCCGATGTGTCCCTGCACATGCATCAGGGAACACCCATGCAGATCTCCGAAATGGCCGCCGATGGCACGGTGGATTTTGCCATCGCCACCGAAGCCATGGAGCTGTTCAGTGATCTGGTGATGATGCCATGCTACCGCTGGAACCGCTGCATTGTGGTGCCGCGCGAGCATCCGCTGGCACAGGTTGAGCCGCTGACCCTAGAAGCGGTCGCCAAGTATCCCATCGTGACCTATGTGTTTGGATTCACCGGCCGCTCGAAGCTGGATGAAGCCTTTATGAACCGGGGGCTGGCACCGAAGGTGGTGTTCACCGCGGCGGATGCGGATGTGATCAAGACCTATGTTCGCCTCGGGCTGGGCATCGGTATTGTGGCCAAGATGGCGGTGGATGAGCGCCTGGATTCAGATCTGGTGGCGCTGGATGCGAGCCATCTGTTCGAGAGCAGTGTGACCAAGATCGGCTTCCGCCGCGGGACTTTCCTGCGGGGTTTCATGTACGACTTTATTGAGCGTTTCGCCCCCCATCTGACTCGCAATGTGATTGACGAGGCCTACAACCGCCACTCCCGCGCGGAGTTGGAGGAGCTTTTTGCCCATATAGAGCTTCCCACTTATTAGTGAGTAAGTGGGTGAATCGCGTCCGGTTTGTGGTTGACGCCCTTCGGGCTCAAAGGCGTTGGGCCGAATGCACCCTGGGTAACGGCGGATGCGCTTCGCTTATCCGCCCTACGCAACCTCCATTCTATCCGTAGGGCGGATAAGGCCAAAGGCCGCATCCGCCGTAACCCAAGTCGCGGTCAGGAGGGCAAATAGCTCCTGGAACGTAATATTGGCACTGAGGGGCGCGGAGGGGATACCCTTTCAAGACCGTAAGCGGAGGGACTCCGCGCGTCGAGCCCCCAGGGATGGGTTCACGGCGTGTCTTGAAA
>NZ_NZQP01000036.1:0-24106 GCF_002695945.1 Marinimicrobium sp.
CGAACCCGAACCCGAACCCGAACCCGAACCCGAACCCGAACCCGAACCCGAAGTCAGTGTGACCGAAAAGGCAGAGTCAACGTCAAGCGATCGCGAGGAACCGGAAGCCGCCGAACCGGAGCCCACTCGACCGCCAATCCAGCGCGGTGGCAGTCTCCTCGGGCGCGCACCGCCGCCACCGCCGCCGGTGCCACCCCCAGCACCATCAAACGATCCCGTCCCCCCGGCCCCGGACTCGCTACCCTACGAGCCGGGCGAATTACTTTTGGTGAGTGCGGATATGGCCGAGGCGCAATCGGCGGCCCGGCAACTTCAAAGCTACCAACTGCGGGTCAAATCCCGTCAGCGCCTGGACAACCTGGGCCTGGTGATCAGCGTTTTCCGTCTGCCTCCGGGGACCGACACACCCGATTTGGTCGCTCAGGTGCAAGAAGACCTGCCGGATCTGGACCTGGACACCAACCAGCGCTACCAGTTACTCAACGCCCGGCGCCGCTACGCCCAGCAGATGATCGCCTGGCCAGAAGATACCAGCGCCTGCAGCGGTCAATTCCGCATTGGCATGCTCGATACCCCCGTCAATGACCAGCACCCTGCCCTGACGGACAGCCAACTGACCCGACGCAACTTTGTGCGCGGCACCTCGGCCGAAGCACTGCACGGTACCGCGGTTGCCAGTCTGTTGGTGGGAAGCGTCAACTCGGAAACCCCGGGTCTGCTGCCCGGCAGCACCTTGTGGGCCGCCGAAGTGTTCCGCCAGCGAGGAGAGCGTACCGACACCAGCACCGAAATTCTGCTATCCGCGCTGGACTGGTTGGTCAGCCAGGAGGTACAGGCCATCAACCTGAGCCTGGGCGGTGAGCGCAACCGGGTGTTTGAACTGGCCCTGGAAAAATTGCTCGGCAGCCAGATCCTGCTGATTGCCGCCGCTGGTAATCAGGGGCCGGAGGCACCGCCAAGCTTTCCCGCCGCCCAGCCCGGTGTGATCGCCGTAACCGCCGTGGACGCCGCCGAGCGCCTGTACCCCGATGCCAACCGGGGCGATTACATCGATCTGGCCGCACCGGGCATGGAGATCTGGGCCGCCGATGGCGAGACGTCCGGGCGCTATCACACCGGCACTTCCTTCGCCGCGCCGCTGGTCACAGCCGCCTCTCTTTTGGCCCAACAGCAAGGTGCGGACCTGATGGCAGCGGTCAAAGACCTGGGGCCCACGGGGCGGGATGATCGTTTTGGCCGAGGGTTGGTGCAGGTGGGAACCTGGTGTAACTGACGCGCCATTGATGTAGACCTGCTCTTCCATAAAAAAGCCGGCTGCGAGCAGCCGGCCTGAAGATCAAAGGTTGTGGTTTCGGGTTACTGGGGGCAGTTTACGCCACCGACGGCATCCGAACATTGCAGCTCCAGTTCAATCATCTCATCGTCGGTCAGGGAACCATACTGGGAGAAGGTGTAGGCCGTGGACCCATCATCGCCGGTGACCATCACCTGTACCCACTCGTTTTCGTCAGCCAGACCTTCCGGGAATTCCAGAGTGACCGAATCACCCAGCGCTACCGCTTCGAACTCACCCAGCTCGACATAACCCGCGCGGTTGCCCTCCAGGAAAGCATCGATATCACAGCTGGTTGCCGAGGTGTCCGGACCGTTGATGCAGGAAATTTCGATGCTCTGCGCTGCGGGACCCTGCACCACGGTTTCATCCAGCACCACCGCGACGCTACTGACCAGGCTGGTTTCCATGCTGCCGGCCATGGTGACAAACTGACCATTCTGGCTGAAGGCGCCATTGGATTCGGCTGTCCACTGGAGCAGAGTCGCCTCAGCGGGAACCGCTACTGCCAGGCTGTCCTGAATCAGAATATCGGTATCGGTGAACACCGTGCCATCGGACAAGGTAGCGGTGATATCAACGGTGCAGGGAATGGACACGCCGGACTCACCCAGGCACTGAACCTCTACTTCATCAATCGGCGTGATCGCGAGGGCCACATCCACGTTTCCGGTTATGCCGGATGTTGCCGTACCTTCGGCGATGACTTGTTGACCACCCACGCTGATCGGAAAGGGGGTTTCCGCAGTCCAGGTCAACTCGCTGTTCTCATCCAGATTGTCCCAGCCGGTAACAATGGTGGCACCTTCCGCCGGAACAGATTGAGTCAGGGTTTCAGTACCATCGGTCAGGGTCACCTCGCAGCCCACGCCGGTGCCGTCCGGCAATTCACAGCGCACCACATTTTCACTGCTCGGGTCTTCCAACTCGATAATGACATCGGCGGACATATCGGTGGTTTTCTCGCCGATCAGACCAGTGTCGGACGTCGCGTACCAGTCAATGGTGGCACTGTTGGGCATATTGATGATGGTGGAGCCACCTTCGGGCAGGTAACCGTTGCGGGTAAACACCGAGCCGTCATCCAGCGTTACGCCGGCACTGATACCGCAGGGAATGGCCGTGCTGTCACTCAACCGACACTCGACATTGATGCTGCCGCCGTTTTCGAATTTGAAGTCCCAGTTCCAGGTGGAGAAGTGACTCACTTCAGCGTAGACCGCCAGCCCCACCGGTGAGGTGGCCGAGGCAACCACGGTGCCAATAATGGAATCGTCTTCAATCCACAGGCCCTGGTCTTCGTCAAAGTGCCACATGGGAATGGTGCTGCCGATCGACAGTGGCTCATTGTTGATACTCGCCACCGGTAGATCCATCTGGATCTCGGCGGTGGTGTTGGGTGCGATCTGCAGGTAATCACCCTCGGCGTTGTGCACGTCCACGGTAATCATACCGGCGCTGATCAGCTCGACCGATTCACCGCCGGCATCGGTGGCTTGACCATTGGCGGGCATGGCATTGAGCTCATCGCTGGTGATATCCCAGGGAGTAATCTGAACCGTGGCTTCACCGGAGGCGGGTTCGCCATCGGGAGTGACAAAGGCGTTGGCCGGGAAGGTCACCCGGGCGCCAAGATCCACAGCGCTCAAAGTGCGGGCCGCTTCAATGTCATCCACCGGCAGCGTCTGTTTTACCGGCACCATCCGAATGGGCATGATGCCGTCTTGCTCGCCGCTGACTCGCAGCACCTGCGGTACAAAACCATCGGCTTCGGCGCGCACCCGATAGGATGTCTGGCTCTCCGGACTGAACTCGACGCGACCGGAAACATCGCTCTGCGCACTCTGCTCATCCAGAGTCACGGTGACATCCGACAGACGTGCACCGGTGTGCGTCTGAATCATAAAACTCAGATCAACGGTTTCCGGGGTCGGCTCTGGGTCCGGCACAACGGGATCTGGCGCGGCGTTGTTATTGCTTCCACCGCAGGCAAACAGGCTGCCCGCCAGCAACGCAACTGAACACGCTTTCAGGCAGGATTGGGTTTTGGATTGGAGTGTGGTCATGGTGATGTCCTCTTCGGTTATTAGCGCACCGTAATCAACACAAGGCGCTTCCGAAGAGGTAGTTGCACCTCACTCCATAGCGGTTCAAAAAAAATTTACAACAAGGCGGCGGTTTTGATCTGGGCGTACACCGTCTGGCCCCCAGAGAGCGCGAGATCATCGGCGGACTTGCGGGTGATTCGGGCGAGCAGTGGCTGGCCCGAGCAGTCCAGATGCACGGTTACGCGGGTGTTATCGTAAGGTTCGATATTCACCACTCGCACCGGTAGGCAATTGAGAATACTGGTGTCCCGGGCCTGACTCAGGGTCAGGCTCACATCCCGGGCCGCCACCCGCAGGCGCACACTCTGCCCTTCCGAACGGGGCTGCCGGGCCAGCGTGAGGGTGCCGCCATTGAGCGCGACACGGGTCAACGCATAGTGCTCATCGTGCGCCGCCACCGTGCCGGACAACACCGCCGCGGCATCGTCGGCCCGGGCCAGGGGCAGGTCCGCCCGGGTCATCAGCTCCGCCAGCGGCCCCGCCGCCAGCACCCGACCCCGCTCCATCAGCACCAAATGATCCGCCAGGCGCGCCACTTCCTCCGGGGCATGGCTGACGTACAGCACCGGAATCTCAAGGCGATCGTGCAGTGTTTCCAGATAGGGCATGATCGCCTGCTTGCTGGTCGGATCAAGGGCCGCCAGAGGCTCATCCATCAACAACAGCTCGGGGCTGGTGGCCAACGCTCGGGCGATAGCCACTCGCTGACGTTCACCACCGGACAAACCGCTGACCGGCCGATCGATCAGGGGGGCCAAGCCGAGCCACTCGATCAACTCTTCCTGCGACAAGTGCCGCTCAGCCGCCGGGGTGCGCCTCCATCCGTACTCCAGATTGCCGCGCACCGATAAATGTTCGAACAGGCTCGGCTCCTGAAACACATAGCCCAGGCGCCGCCGATGGGTGGGCAGGAACTGCGCCCCGTCCTGCCAACAACGCTCGCCCAGATGGAGGCGTCCACCCGGCGTTTTGTCGAGCCCCGCCACCGCCCGCAGCAAGGTGGTTTTCCCGCACCCGGAGGGACCGACGATGCCGGTTACGCCCCGCCCCGGCAGGCGCAGGTCCACGGCCAGCTCNAAGTCACCCCGACGGACCTGAAAGTGCAGGGCCAACCCTTGGGTATCCGATGTTGTCGTCATCCTCGATTCACCAGGCTCAAGTGTCGATTGAAACCGTACACNGNCAGCAGCAGCACAAACGACAGGAGCANCAGCCCGCCGGANAGGACATGGGCACGGGCNTAGTCCAGACTCTCCACGTGGTCATAAATGGCGATGGACACCACCTGGGTCTCCCCNGGAATATTGCCGCCGATCATCANCACCACACCGAATTCCCCCAGNGTNTGGGCGAAGCCGAGCACGGCCGCGGTCANAAATCCGGANCGCGTGAGCGGTACCACCACGCTGAAAAAGCGNTCCCAGAANCCGGCACGCAAGGTGGCCGCCACTTCCAGNGGACGTTGCCCCAACGACTGAAACGCGCCGGCCAGNGGCTGCACCACGAAGGGCAGCGAATACACCACCGAGCCNATCACCAGCCCGGTNAAGNTAAACGCCAGNGAGTANCCGCCAAACCANTGGGCCACNTGCCCNANGGGNCCNGAAGGCCCCAACAGCAACAATAAATAGAAACCNAGNACNGTCGGAGGCAGCACCAGCGGCAGGGCCACCATGGCCTCCACCAGAAACCGGAAGCGCCANCGGCTGCGCGCCAGCCACCAGGCCAGGGGTGTCCCGACGATCAGCAGAATAACAGTGGTGATGGCAGCGAGTTTGAGGGTTATCCCCAGGGCCACCCAGTCGGCGCTTTGAATCATGCAGCAGCTCTGTCTGTCNATTGATGACGGCCACTTTAGCACGGACCGGGCGTTTGCAAAGCCAGTGCAGACAGGCATGACAGGACTCATTCGCTGANCTAGGCTNNATANTGGAGCTCAGCAAACTGATGATANTCGCGCCANCTCAACCCGGTTGCANTTGATGAACNTATTTGAAAGTCAGGCCCAGGCCCAGAACGTCGACAAGGACCGGCGGCAATACATCCTGTCGTTTGTGAGTTATATATCCGGCACGGTGATTCTGCTCTACGGCCTGCCCCACCTGATNTCCGGCAATGTGGCNCTGGCGTCCCTGCTGCTCGGCACCTCNCTGACGTTTCTGCTCACCGTCGCNTACTACCATCGCACCGGCGACATTGACCTNGCCTGCAANNTTGAAGCNGTGNTGGTGGTCGGTTTTGTGCTGGCGCTGATCTACCACGGTGGNCATGAGAATACNGCCCTGTACTGGATATTTCCCTTCCCGGTGATACTGTTCGGGCTACTGGGGGTACGNAATGCCCTGATCGGCAATACTCTGGTCCTGCTTGCCATTGCGGTGATGCTGTTCACGCCGGACTGGATTCACGCGNAGTACCGGCCCGAGGAAACNACCCGGTTTTTTGCCTCGCTGGTGATCATGGTGATCGCCGCCGGAATCAATGATTATTTCCGCGANCGCAGTCATCACAAAATGAGCGCACTNCAACTNTCCCGCGAGCAGCAGGCCAACACCGANCCGCTCACCCTGCTCCCCAACCGGCGCTTTATCGATGCCAGCCTGGAACCTCGNTTGAANCAGACTCCCGACGAGTTTCTGCCNCTNGGTNTGGTGATGTGCGATATCGATCATTTCAANCAGCTCAATGACCAGTTTGGTCATCAGGCCGGAGACGATGTNCTCAAAGAGGTGGCCCGCCTGTTCCGCAAGACCTTGCGCCGACAGGACGTCGCCTGCCGCACCGGAGGCGAGGAGTTTCTGATCTTTCTGCCCCGAACAGAGCTGACGGATGTGCGCATTGTGGCCGAGAAGGTACGAGCCAAACTGGCGAACACCGTTTTCCCCATCAAAGGCGCTCCCCACAGGGTCACCGCCAGCTTCGGCACGGCGGTCTGTCACAGCNCCGGTGAACTGAGCGCCACTGTGGAGTGTGCGGATGAGCGGCTTTACAACGCCAAAAAGGCCGGGCGCAACCGGGTGGCTTAGCGATACCCGCCCTCGCGAATGAGGGTGCGCGCGGTATCGCTTTGNAGAAATCGGAGGAAGGCGCGGGCCGACGGCGTGTCACGCAGCAAGATCGCCTGCTGGGCAATGGGCTGGTAGTGGGTTTCGGGCACGAGCCAATAGTGGCCCTGCGGACGGGTTTGCCACTGGGACAAGGCGATAAACCCCAGGCCCGCATTGCCCGTCGCCACAAACTGGTAGGCCTGGGCAATATTCTCACCCCGCACCGCCCGGGTGCCCACGGAGTCCCATAGCCTCATCGCCTCCAGGGCCTCTTGAGCCGCCCGACCGTAGGGCGCCAAGCGCGGGTTGGCCAGCGCAATACGGCGCGCCTGCTTCAGGGACTGCACTGGATCGGCAATCTCGCCGGTGGGGCTCCAGAGCACCAGGACGCCCATGGCATAGGTAAATCGGGTACCGGGCACGCCGACACCTTCGGTCTCCAGGCGCTGTGGCCGGGTCTCATCGGCCGCCAGAAACACATCAAAAGGCGCGCCCTGGCGAATCTGGGCGTAGTGCTTGCCGGTGCTGCCGTAGGACAGGCGCAGTTGATGCCCGGTATGTTCGGTGAAGGCGTCGGCCAGTGGTTCCATGACCCCGGCAAAGTTGCTTGCCACCGCCACTCTCACCTCGGCCGCGAGCGCGGGCATGGCCAGAAATACGACAATAAGCGACAAAAGCCAATGCGTTGGCCTGGGCATAGGGATCTCCCGATGGATGAATCAGGATTCTACCATCGGGTGGCTGCCCGCCGTGAAGTGTCGGTTACTGAGCGCGCCCGGGCCAGACACTGGACACCGCCTCGGAATCGGGCGAAGCTCGCTGCTCCAGCAAGCTGGATTTGGCACCGTTCACTACCGTCGAGACCGCGGGATCAAACAACCAGACTTCCACCCGCTGGTTTTTGATTCGCCCGGCCTCCTGACTGTCGGCCACCGGCAGATCATCGCCAAAACCCACCACCGAGGCAGCGTGAATGTCGTGGGCCCGCAGCGCCGACTTGACCCGTAAGGCCCGCATACGGGACAGAATCAGCGCACGCTCTTCGGACTGCTGACCATCCCCAAAGCCGATCAACTGCAGCTGCAGGTGGCGATTCTCCGGCCGGCTCATAAACTGGCGCAGCCGTTCGACATCCCACCGGGCTTTGTTGTCCAAGCGTGAACTGCCGGCATCAAAGCGAAAGTTGATGGACAGGCGCTCGCCGTGGCGAACCAGCTCACTGTATGCCGGCGGTGCATCGGGATGAAGAGTCGGCTTCAGACTCACGGGATTCTGGGACACAAAGCCCACCTGCGCGACCCGATGCTGTCCGGCCTCACTCTGGGCAAACCCGATAAACTCCTGCACCAGGGGCGGCGTCTGGCCCGGGAGGGTGTACAGAAACAGGCGCCGGGACAGCGCGTAGTCTTCAGTGGCCACGTACAGCGGCTCCGGGCCCAGGGGGCTGATGCCATCCTGGGAGACGCTGACCGGTTTGGCCTGACGGACCGAGGCCAGACCCACAAAGCCGATGGCCCCCGGGTCCGCCGAGACCGAATCGGAGAGCCGGTCATTGGACTCAAAGCGGCGCGCCTGGGCATTCAGCGAGTAATCGCCCTTGAGCACCATACTCTTGAAGCTGTCCCAGGTACCCGATTTGTTGTCCCGGGCATAGAGGCTGACCGGCCGATTCGGCCCACCCAACTGCGCCCAGTTGCGAATCTCGCCCGAGAACAGGCGGGCTATTTCGGTGACCGTCAGCGCCTCCAGCGGGTTGCTGGGGTGAACAATGACCGCGAGCCCGTCGATCGCCACCACATGCTCGGCGTCAAAGTGGCGCATCGCACCAAAATCCGCGAGCAGCGTCTGTTCCGAGGCTTTGATGGGACGGGACGCCATGGCGATCTGCGCCTCACCGGAAGCAAGGCCGCGCATGCCGGTACCGGAACCATGGGCGGCCACGTCGATATAGACGGTCTGGCCGGCCACCCGGCCCTCGATCCGGTATTCGTTAGGCTCGGTGCGAGCTCGAATGCTGACCTCGGTTGCGCCCTTGGCAACCAGATAATCTTTGGCGAGACTGGGGGCCAGGCTGGCGCCAATGGTATTGGACCCGTGCAGACTGAACAGCAGGCCACTCTCTCCGGAGGCAAACGGCGTGATCGCCGCCATGGCACCGCACGACAACAACCAGACTGACACGACCCAGGTCAAACAACGCAGTCTCATACACGGACTCCCTTTGAATACAGGCGCGCCAGCATAGAGATCCTTTGTTACGACTCTGTGACGCTCGTCGGCGCACTATGAGCGAGGCGGATCAGAACAGCGTCCGGTAATCGATACAACGGGTCAGAGGCGCAAGCGTCTGGCTCAGATCCCCGGCCAGGTGCAGCTCGGCATCGCCCGGGTGCAACGCAATGCGCAACGGGTGGCGTTCACTGGTGAACCCCCGGTTGCAGCGATTCCAGAACCGCAGCCCCAGGGCCCGCAGCGGGGTATCGGCCTCGAACCCCACCAGCGGTAATCGCCGCCGCACGCCGGTGGCGGTGTGGAGGAGCCCCGAGGCGGTTTCCACATAGGTAAAGGGCGACTCGGCCAGATCCTCACCCCTGAGCTCTCCCAGGGCCCAGGCCGGCGGAACATACAGCTCCGGCGGGGCCAGTCGATGACGGGCAAACCAACGGTGGTTATCGGCCAGCAGTGCCCTGAGCGCGGCGCGCGGCTGACTCAGATGCTCGGCCGCCTGGCGGGAAATCAGGTGGGCGTGACAGCGGTGATACCAGCCCCGGACCCGCTCGGCCCGATGAAACCAGCCGTGTCCCGCCAGCTCCAGCCCCCTGGACTGCCAGCAACCCAGGCGGGCCAGATCTCCGGGGCGCCAATCCCGCCCCGGTACCACCAGTAACACGGTACCGGGCCGGGCCGACACCGGCACCATGGACAGCAGTGCCTCCACCCGATCCAGGGTCTCCGGCATCACATCGTGGATGGATAACAACGCTTCCACGGCCGTCAGTCCAGCACGGAGGCGACCGCGGGCGGCGGAACGGACGGTAGCGTCGAGCGCTGGGCCACGGTATGGGTCAGCAGCTCACACCAGTGCGCGAGGCAGCGTTCATTGAGCGCACTGGCCACCTGCGCGGCGGTGCAGGCCCGCTGCCGGCGCTCGGCGGGGGTGCGGGCTCGCAGTTGGGTCAGCGCCTCGGCCGCACTCTGTGACGGGTCGATGATGGTCAGCCCGGGGCACAGGTCGGGCCACTGGGTGATACCACAGCCGGAGGACACCATGACCAACCGCTCCCGCACCATGGCCTCCAGCGCGATGGTGCCAAAGGATTCAAAGTGTGAGGGCAACAGCAGCAGGTCGTGGTCATCCACTTCCGCCCGCAGCGCCTCGCGATCGAGCCAACCCAATAAGCGCAGGTTCGGGCAGGCACGGGCGGCGTCCGTCAGCTCGCGACGCAGCGGCCCGTCGCCGGCAATACTGAACACCATATCCCGGTGCACCCGGGCGGCTTCGATGACCGCGGTGAGGTTTTTCTCCGCGGCCAAGCGGCCGGCAAACAGGACGCGACGCAATTGGCCGCCGTAGGGGCGACGGGGTGTGCAGGCAAACTCCGCCGAAATCGGCGTGCCGATCAATCCGGTAGAGGGCGCCCCCATCCGCTGGGCCAGCTCCAGCATATTCCGGGAATTGCCCAGCACCGAGCGGGACCGGGCAAACAGGTAGCGGTGGGAGCGATCGAACAGCCGGTGGACCAGCCGGCCCCGCCAGGAGCCCTGCCAGTAGAGTTCAGTCAATTGCTCAAAGGCGGTGTGAAAGCCCGCGAGTACGGGAATCCCCAGGGATTTCGCCAGGCGCGCCCCCAACAGCCCATAGGGCCCCGGCGTGGCCACAATCATCACCTGAGGCGCGAGCTCCCGAAGCGCCTGCCGGAGCGCCCAGGGATTGGGAATGCACAGCTTCTGGGTACGGTCACCGGGCAGCGGCAAGGCCAGCCCCGCGCGCCATCGGCCCCCTTCCACCCGGGGCGAAAACAGCACAATGCGCTCCAGCTCCGGTGCCAGCTGCTCCATCAGATCCTGATAGTAAGCACCCACTCCGTTTCGACCGGGGGCGGCGTCGGATACGACCGCCACCCGCAGGGCCTCGGGCAACAGTAAAGGGTGGCGCGGTTCAGGGCTCATAGGACGACTCCGCTCATGGGTGAGGCCAGACAGACACAAAACGTTGACGAATACCGGCCTCACTCAGGCCGAACTCCGCCAGATCATAGCGGTGACCCGGACCGGCATCGCGGCGCGATTCGTCACTAAGTGCGACGGCGCCCCCTGAAGGCAAAGGCTGGCCGAGAAACGCGTAGAGTCGGAACCACCCCCGGGTATCCAGCCGCGAGAGTTCGGCCAGCGGCAGAATCTGCACCCAGGGTGCCCCGCGCAATGCCAGAACCCGGCGGTAATAGCCGTGCAGCACGGTAATCATCCGCTCGCTCAGCTCCGGTGCGACGGAATCGCCGCCCCACAGACGCAGCACCGGGCGCAACGCACTCAACTGGGAGGGCACCGCCTCCTCCGGGCGACGCACACAGGCAATAAAGCGGGCGTCGGGAAACGCGGCGCGCAAGTCCTGAATCCAAGGCGTAAAGGAAGGGTTTTTACTCAGCAGTCGCTTATCGCGGCCGTTAAAGTACAGGTGCCGCTGCAGGCAGCGCCGATAGAACGCCAGCATTGCGCGGCGCTCCGGGGCCGGCACCGCGTCATCAAAAAAGGCCAGACGCCAGTAGCGCTCCGCCCCTGGGCACAGCAACGCCGGCAGAAAACAGCCCCCCCGGTACAACAGCAACAGAAAATCTTCCTCCGGCTCCTGCCAAACCAACCGGTGCACTCGATCCATGGCTGCCCAGCGCCAGCGCCCGATCCAGCGCCGCAGCGGCGCCAGACACCAACCGACGAAACGCCAGAAATAGCGCTCGGAAATCGACGGCGCAAGCAGGCACTCCCACAGCGTCAGGGTCGTGAACGCCGGATCGTCCGCCAGGCGCCGCTGCAGAAAGGTGGTGCCACTGCGCGGCACGCCCACGATAAACACCGGAGCGCGCACGGCGACACGGCGGTAGCCGCGAAACAGCAGCTCATCGAGCAGGAAACCGAGGGCGTGGCAGAGAAACAGCAGACCGCTGCCCAACCAGAGCAGCAACAGTAGGGGCCAGCGCCACCAGCAGGCGCGCCAACCGTTGGCGGGCAGTGCTCGAAGCAGGTGCCCACCCAATCTCATCCAGGCCATCATCAGGTGCATGGCGCCTATGCAACCGCACTAGCATGACAATCCAATGACAGCGGTGTTAATTGAGTGGGGTGACGGCCAGTCGCTGGTCTTTGCGCCACTGCTCCAGCGGTGCGGGCTTACCGTACAGGTAACCCTGCAGAAAGGTGCAGCCGAGGGCTTCCAGACGTTTGGCCTGGGCCTCGGTTTCCACGCCCTCGGCGAGCACCTCCAGATCCAGGCTCTGGCCGAGGGCAATGATGGTGCGGACAATGGCCTCGTCGTTCGGATCGGTCAGCAGATCCCGGACGAACGACTGATCCACTTTGAGCAACTGCAGTGGCAATCGCTTGAGGTAACTCAGGGAGGCATAGCCGGTCCCGAAATCATCCAGCGCAAACCGTATGCCGTGGGCCCGCAGGCTTTCCATCCGCTCGATCACCTGGTCCAGTTCATCGATCAACAGGCTCTCGGTCACCTCCAGCTCCAACCGCTCCGGGGGGCACCCCGAGGCTTCCAGGGTGTTTTCCAGGTGATCCACAAAGTTGGGGTGGCGGAACTGCGCCGGGCTGATATTGACCGCCAGGACCACGCCTTTGAGCAGCTCATCCCCCTGCCAATCCGCCAGGTAGGCACAGGCCTGCTCCAGCACCCACTCCCCCAGAGGCACAATCAGACCGGTGCTCTCGGCCAGAGGAATGAACTCGGCCGGGGAGATCATCCCCAGCTCGGGATGCTCCCAGCGGGCGAGCGCTTCCATGGCCACCACCTCGCCGCGCGTGTTGACCTGCGGTTGCAGATGCAACGCCAGGCGGCGCGATTCGATGGCCTGACGCAGCGCCCCTTCCAACTGAGTACGCCGATTGATCGCCACCTGCATCGCCGGATTGAAAAACTGCAGCCGGTTGTGACCCAGTCGTTTCGAGGCCTGCAGCGCCAGATCCGCGCCCTTGAGCAGAGTGTCGGTGTCCTCACCGGCATCGGAAAACAGGGCAACCCCCAGACTCACGCTGATCACATAGGGGGCGCCGCCAAGCTCAAAGGGCTCGGCCAGGGCGGTCAGCCATTCATCGGCCAGGTTACGCACCGCCACAACGGCCCGGTCCGGCTGCAGCGCCAGGTCCTCCAGCAGCACCACAAATTCATCGGCGCCGAAGCGCGCCAGGGTGTCGGTGGCGCGCAACTTGCGCTGAATACGCTCCGCCACCGCGCACAGCAGCTGGTCGCCGGCATCATGTCCCAGGGAGTCATTCACACTTTTGAAGTTGTCCAGATCCAGCAGGACCAGGGCCCCGTCGTAGCCGGTGCGGGTACTGCTGAACAGCCCGTGCCGGACCCGATCAAGCAGCAACCGCCGGTTGGGCAGGCCCGTCAGGGCATCAAAAAACGACAATTGGTGAAGCTGCTCCTGGATATGGCGATGTTCCGTAATATCGGTGGATATGCCGCACAGCGCGTAGATATCGCCGGACGGCGTACGCAACGGCAACTTTTCCGAAAGAAACACACGGGACGTTTCACGGCCTTTAACCCGGCTCACCTCTTCATTGGAAAATCGCTCGCCACGCAGTAACACACGACTGTCATTTTCTTTTAGCAGGCGAGCAGTCTCCGCATCGAAAAAGTCTTCATCTCGATTGCCAACAATAGCGTCTGGTGGGGCACCCAACAGGTCAGCGACTTTCTGATTGACATACTGGTAGCGCAAATCCGTTCCCTTGATATAGATATGCGCCTGCACACTGTTGAGAATGGTGCTCAGCTTCTGTTCGCTTTTCTGCAGTTGCTGCGTCTGGCGCTGCACCTGACGGCGCAACAGCGCACTGAACAGCAGCGCGGCCAACAGCATGGCACTGAGACCGGCCAGGCTCCACCAAAGCCAGGTCGGCAGAGGCCCGGACTCCCGCTGGGGCTCCCAGCGACGCAGCGTTTCGAAATACAGGGACCCCGGATCATTGCGCCATAGGTCCAGATAGTCATCGATGGTGGTCAACACCTTCGGCAGTCGCCCGGGGGTCACCGCGTAATACAGCCGGCTGGGCAAAAACACCACCGGCGCCCGCACCAGGTCGGTTCCCTGGGCTCGCTGATCGCCATAGAACTGATTCGCCGCCACCGCATCGGCTTGCTGGTCCAGCACCGCCTGAAAGCCCGCCTCCAGGCTGTCCACCAGCACCCACTGGACCGGCAGCTCCATGCTTGAGAAGAACGTCATCAGATAATCGTGCTGCACCGAGCCCTGGAGCACCGCCAGCCTCCGCCCCTGTAACTCCAGCAAACTGGTGGGTTGCTCCGTCCCGGCCGCGACATAGATCTGGGACCAGCTCAGGAGCGCGGGAATCTCATGGAAATCAAACCGCGTGGCCCGCGAGGGGGTCAGAGCCACATCCGGCATCAGGTCGATTTCACCGTTGGCCAGGGCGCTCAGGCAAGCCTGCCAGAGACAGGCCACCGGCTCGAGTTGCCAGCCCTCCTGCTCGGCGATATGAAGCAGCAGATCGCCGAGAATGCCCGAGGGCTCACCGGTTTCACTGAGGAAAATTTTGGGGGGATTTTCGTACACGCCAACCCGCAGGTGTGGCGCTTCTGGCTCACTGCGGGACTCCGCGGCCATCACCGGCAAGGCAACAACGCAGGCCAATAGGAGCAGCCCTGCCCGCCTGCCCCACCGCCGGGGCATCGCCAAACCAACGTTACCTAGTCGCAAACGAGGAGTCCTTACCGCCGATGAATGAGGTCGCCCGGAACCCCGGGCGACGCTATGCGATCAGCCTTAGTTATAGCAGAGACACAGGGGCAGGTCTCGTTGATTTTGGCGATAGGCACAAAAAACCCCACGCAGTGGTGGGGTTTTTTGGTTCAGCGAGCCGGATGTTTCAATCAGGCATCGAGCACACTGCGCACGTAATCGGCCAGCGCCTGATCCTGACAGTGCTCGAAGAAGCACGCCTGGAAGCGCTCGCCGGTCACGGCGGTTTTGACCAGTTCCTGATCCAGGGCCTTCAGGCCGTCCAGGTAATCCTTGGACATGGCATCTTTTACGCCATCCAGAATGTGGGCGTTCTGCACCTGGCTCTCTTTGCGCTCGGGCGGGTAGCCCTGGCCTTTCTCGCCGGTGAAGGCCTTTTCGAAAATGTAGCGGCAGTTCAGCTCGGCACCCCAGCCAAAGCCTTTGGCAAACGGCAGTGCCAGCGCGTTGCCGTTGTTGATCTGGGCAAACAGGTAGGCATCAGAGGGGTCGATGCAGTAGCCGCAGACCACGCCCGGGTGCGCGTTCAGGGACATCAGGGCGCCCTGCCCGGTGCCGCAACCGCTGATCACGAAATCCACGGCTTTGGAGTTCAGCAGCAGACCGGCCATGATACCCAGGTGGATATAGGTCAGGCGGTGGTCGTTATCGCCGTTCATACCCACGTTGAACACCTGATGGCCCAGGTCATCGGCCACGGCATTCAGTTGCTCCAGCACAATCGGGTTCTTGCCCGCTTGGCTGAATTCGTTCATCAATGCAATTTTCATATCACTCGTTCTCCCAAAGAAATCAATCATCAATACAGCGTTTACGTTTTTATTTGTACGACATTATACGCTCTGAGCTGCGGTATCGTCCAATCGCCAGCAGGGACCATAAAAAAAAACCCCGGTATCTCGCGATACCGGGGCCAAGCACGTTTCCGATGCCCGCCTTCTCAGGCGGGCATCTCCCAGCACTACTGAGCCGGAGGCATAATCACAGTGTCAATGACATGGATCACACCGTTGGTGGTGTTGATATCCGCTTCGGTGACATTCGCACCACCGACCTGCAACATACCATCCACGATTTCCACGCTAATGTTGTTGCTTGCCGCTGTCTCCACGGTAGTACCGTTGAGCGTGTAGGCCGTTACGGAATCTACTGCAGCGCCACTGACCACATGAGACAGCAATACTTCAGTAAGCGCCTCCTGATCGGCCAACAGCGCATTCAGGTCTTCTTCCGGAATTTTGTCGAATGCAGCGTTGGTCGGTGCGAACACGGTAAAGGTCGCGTCCGGGTCGTCCAAAGTCGCTACCAGGTTTGCCTGCTGAAGCGCAGTCACCAACGTGGAGAAGCGATCCTGTGCGACTGCAGCCCCTGCAATGGTTGCATCGACAGTCTGAGGCGCCGGCGGCATCATCACTTTATCGATCACGTGAATCACACCGTTGTCGGCCAGAACGTTGGCGGTAGACACGGTAGAAGTGTTGATCAGCAGACTCTCTCCTGACAAGGACAGACCGGCGCCATCACCATTGGCCATCTCTACCACGGAGTCATTGCTTTGAGCGACGCTGATGGCGGCATCAGCCAGAATCGGATCGCCGGCAATCACGTGGTACAGCAGGATGTCAGACAGAGTGTCGGTGTCTGCCAAGAGGGCATTGATGGTGTCGTCACCCAGCTCGGCAAAGGCGGCATCGGTCGGCGCAAACACGGTGAAAGACGAATCCAGGTCGGCCAAAGTGGTATCCAGACCTGTCGCCTCCAAAGCCGCGATCAGCGTTTCGAAGTTACCCGCGTCACTGGCCACATCAACAATGGACATGGGCGGAGCCGGCAATTCAACGTCGCCGACGATCACAGAATCGATTACGTGAATCACACCGTTGCTGGCGTAAATGTTGGTCATGGACACCACGGAACCACCTACGGTCAGCATACGGCTGTCGTTAATGGCGACGGGTATTTCCGCTCCACCCAGTGTTTCAACACTGGTGCCGTTTGCGGCGTAAGCACCCACGTTATTCACTTCGGCACCGGAGACCACATGCTGGCTCAGAACTGCGGTCAGCGCTTCTTCGTCATTCAGCAGGGCCTGAAGGTTCTCTTCACCGACGGCTTCAAACGCCGCATTGGTGGGAGCAAATACCGTGAAGGTTGCATCCGGGTCGTCGAAGGTGGGGACCAGACCGGCGGTATCAAGAGCCGTTACCAGAGTTGACAGACTTTCGGTAGCGACCGCCAGGTCGGCAATGGTCTGCTCGCGATCACCGTTTTCTTCCGGTGGCATCAGCACCGCGTCAATGACATGAATCACGCCATTGTCGGCTTCCACATCCACCATGGTCACCAGCGACAGATTGACCAGCAGGTCTTCGCCCCAGAGGGACAGACCGACGCTATCACCGTTGGCCATTTCCACGGTGGTTCCCGCGGCGGCCACGGCACCGGTCGAATCCACTTCAGCACCGGAAATTACGTGGTAAAGGAGAATGTCCGAGAGGGTGTCGGTGTCTTCCAACAAAGCGCTGATGGTTTCTTCACCGAGCAAAGCAAAGGCATCATCGGTGGGGGCAAACACCGTGAATTCGCCTTCTGGATCGTCGAGGGTTTCGTCCAGACCGGTTGCCTCAAGGGCGGCGACCAGCGTGGTAAAATTACCGTTGTCGACGGCAACGTCAACGACGGTATTCACTTCCGGTTCGGGCTCCGGCATCGGAAGCGGATCGTCATCATCACTGCCACAAGCTATCAAGCTCATAGACAGACCCAATATTCCCGTATATTTCAATAACGCGTTCATGGTGTTAGCTCCTGATTGTTAGCATTACTGTTGAACTACGTTGCGCTATACGGGGGGATTTTTTTTCAGGATCACAAATAAAACGCGAAAAGATTAAATATTGATCAAAGGGATGTTTTTGACGACAGATAGATTATTTCGGTGCAAGAGTGGCGGGGAAAGTGGCACCACATGAGGTGCCACTATCAGTACTCTATCGAGGAAGGGACTTGGGAACCATCACCGGGCGCTCGGCCCAGCGTTCAAAGCGCGGGGCAATGCGGTCCAGGTTGTCCGACCACCAGTGGGCATCAAGCTCGATCGCGGTTTTCAGGTTCTGCTCCGAGGTAGGCAGCCGCTTGCGCAACTCGGGTTCCAACAAAGCCAGCGAGGACTGACGAACCGGTCCGTAGGGGATGTAACGCGCCTGGGCGGCCAGACTTTCTGTGGATGTGGCGTACTTCAAAAAATCCATGGCCTGTTCGGTATTGCGGCCGTGCCGGGGTATGCCCCAGACATCGTAAAACCAGACCTGATGGTCCCAGACAATCTCCAGTGGTTCACCCCGTTGCACGGCGTCGTCCACCCGCCCGCTGTAAACCGAGGACATCACCACCTGGCCGGTTTCCAGCAGGCGTATTGCCTCTTCACCTTCTTCCCACCATTCAATGTAGGGTTTGATCCGGTTCAGAACCGTGAACGCTCGATCGACACCGGCTTCGGTGGACAGCACCTCATAAACGTTGCCCCGGGGAACGCCGTCTGCAACCAGTGCCCATTCCAGGTTCCCCTGGGGGCTGCGGCGCAGGCCGCGTCGCCCGGGAAACTGTTTCAGGTCAAAAAAGTCTTCCAGGGTTTCGGGGCCTTTTTCAAACCGCTCCCGATCGTAACTGACCACCGTAGAGCCCACCACGTTACCCACGCCACAGGGCATCAGACTGACATTGATGAAATCCTCACTCGCCGGTGTACCATCCGGCGCGGCCGGCAGGCTCTCCGGGTCAATGGGTTCAAGCAGGCCTTCTTCACAGGCACGAATGGCATCGAACAATTCCAGGTCCACCACATCCCACTTCACATTCCAGGCGCGCACCTGGCGACGGATTTCCTCGATGCCCCCGGTGTACTGAATCACATTGACCCGGGCACCGGTCTCATCCTCATAAGGACGAATGAAACCGAGGATCTGACTTTTCACATAGGCCCCGTCCCAGGACACGACATTCAGCTCATCCCGGGCCGCCGTCTCAAACGCAAACAGGGACAGGGTCAGCGCCATGACGGACGTTATCTTAAATCGCTGTCTCATAAAGCTCACCAGTAAAAACCGATATTAACGTTAAAACGGCCATGCCATTCGTCTTCACCGCCACCGGCCAGAGAACCGTTATCGAAGTAGGCCATATTGTTTGCGAGAATATAGTCCACATAACTGAACAGGGGGCCACTGCCGATGGCACAGCCGGTGGTGTTGATCTGCGAATCCAGAACGCCGGCCCGGCCTTTGTAAAGCCGGGAGTAATCGTTGTAGCAGGTAATGCTGTCCACACTCTCCCACGGCGACGGCACATTGTAGGCCAGGTTGGCGACCAGTATATCCGCCTCGCTGGCAATGTCGTAGGTGCCGGCAAAGGCCCCGACGGTCACTACGCTGTTGTCCACACCCGCCGGGTTGACCGGATCATACTGGTAGCTCATCCCTTTGAGCTGAAGGTTCCAGCGCCCGCAGCGGCTGTCCATATGCGCCGCCGCCGCCCACTGATCGCCACGCCGGTCGGTGGTGGCGTTGTACACTTCGCCGGCCTGTACGGACCCGCCCAGTTCCGTTTCGCAGGCGGTGCCCAGGCCAAAGGTATAGGCGGCACGACCGTTGAACTGGTTGACCTCCTCATTCTGCTGATCATCGGCGCGGATCAGGTCGAAGGAATAACGGTTGGGGTTGCTCGCATCATTGAGCTCTTCGTTTTTGTAGAACGCGAGATGCCAACTCCAGGGGCCATCGGAGCTCTGGTATTTCACGCCCATGTCGTAATCATCCCCAAGCCCCACATAATAGGGAACGCCGAACCAAGCGTTGTGGGCGGGGTATGGCAGCAGACCGAAGGGCACCCGATGGACACCAAACTGAAGCTGGCTTTCGTCTTCGAATTCGTAGCCAATCCAGCCGTGGTGCAGGGTGTGCATATAGGAGTAGTAGCGGTACTCGGCCGAGATCAGGATGTTGTCGATCTCCCCGTCCACGTTCAGGCGAAACACATCCAGCCCGCTCTCGCCGCGCTTACCATCGGAGCTGTCCACAAAATCCCGGTGCACGAGGTTAAAGCGCAAAGCGCCCCCGACATGCACCGCCGGTTCCGATGCACTCGCTTGCTCCCCTGAGCCGTCGGACATGTCCCCCAGATCGCGAACCGAGTCGCTGCGGACCGATTCCTCTTCGAGCTGCTCTACCCGCGCCTTGAGCCGATCGATCTCCTCGATCAGCGCCTCCACTTCAGGATCGCTTTGTGCCTGAGCAGTGCCGCTGAAGGACAAGGCGGCACACAGCGTGCCGAGTACAAACGGTTTTGAAGTCATCGACATACCCGCTCCTTATCCGTCCTGACGGGAGTCCGCATTGGATGACTGCTCAGAGCTCTGAACGCCGGGCTCCTCTTCCGGTGGCTCAGGCGGAGTACTGAGCAGGTCATCGTGCTCCTCCATCCGCCAGGGCAGGCTTCCCGGGGATATGTGCAGGAAGTGCAGGTGCTTCTCAAACTGGTCGAGAATATCGGTAATAATATCCTGCTGATCAAACCCATAAATATCGTAAAGCTGACCACCGCGGCGTAAAAACACTTCCGCCCGATAGTAGTGCCGTTGGGTCTCTTCATCCGGCATTTCCGGATAGGCGTAATCAGGCAGCAGATGTTCCAGCATCCGAATCTCGTAAATGAAATCCACCTGCTCCTCTTTGACCACCTTGAGGTAGAGGCGAAGGTGCTCTTCGTCCAAATGCGTTTCAGCGGACCACCCTTGCTTGGTCAGTTCACGCTCAACCCGATGCATGGCCTTGTTGACCGTGGTGGTCATAAACTCCCACACCTTCGCCTGATCCGGGAAGTTCACCAGACCAGCAAGGCGACGACGCCAGAGTCCTTTGCCGGAGGTCCCGGAAAAACGCTGTTGTACATCGGTTTTCAGGCTGCGGTGATGGTGCCCTTCAATCACCAGGGCGCGCCACATGCCCACCGCCGCAATGATCATGATGATGGAAAACGGCAGGGCACTGGCGATGGTCATGGTCTGCAAAGCACTCAGGCCACCCGCCAACAACAAGGCCGACGCCACCAACCCTTCCGACGTCGCCCAGAAGACTCGCTGCCAGGCGGGGGTATGAATGGCACCGCCCGAGGCCAGTGAATCAATAACCAGCGAACCCGAGTCCGACGATGTGACAAAGAAGGTGATGATCAGGATCACGGTAATAAAGGACACAATCGAGCTCAGAGGCAGCGCCTCGTATAACTTGAACAGCGCCGTGGCATGGTCCGCCTGCACATCGCCAATCAGCGTGGTATAGCCTTCATTCATGATCAGATTCAACGCGGTATCCCCAAAGACCGAGAACCACATGAACGTAAACACCGACGGCACCAGCATCACCCCGACCACAAACTGACGGATGGTTCGGCCCCGGCTGATCTTGGCGATAAACAGACCCACAAACGGCGCCCAGGCGATGGTCCAGCCAAAAATAAACAGCGTCCAGTTACCAATCCAGTCACTGCGGGAATAGGCCTGCAGGTTGAACGTCCGCTCGACGATGTTATTCAGGTAGCTACCCGTGTTCTGCAGAAAGGTTTCCAGGATGTGCACGCTCGGCCCGACGATAAACACAAAGATCATCAGCGACACGGCCAGAAGCATATTCAAAATAGACAGGCGTTTTACGCCTTTATCCATCCCCGCGACCACTGAAAATATGGCAAGGCAGGTAATTACCGCAATTGCAATAATCTGAACGGTTACACTTACCGGAATCTCTGGCCATAAATAGTTCATACCGGCATTGATTTGCGCCACCGATAAGCCAAGCGTGGTCGCAATACCGAACATGGTGCCGAGAATGGCGAACACATCCACCGCATGACCCATGGGCCCATAAATTTTGTCTCCGATCAACGGATACAGCGCGGAGCGAATCGACAATGGCAGACCATGACGAAAGGCAAAATACGCCAGCACCAAGCCTACCAGGCCATAAATCGCCCAGATGTGAAAACCCCAGTGGAAAAAAGCGATTTGCATAGCCTGTTTGGCTGAATTTACCGTTTCAGCCGCGCCTTCTGGCGGAGACGCAAAATGCAACACGGGTTCCGCCACACCAAAGAACAACAGGGCAATACCGTAGCCCGCAGAAAACAGCATGGCGAACCAGGCCGGGAAGCTATACTGAGGGTCAGCGTGATCCGGCCCCAGCTTGATGTGGCCCCACTTGGTCAGCGCCATACTGACGATGAACACCAGGAAAAACGCCACGGAAAGCATGTAGAACCAACCAAAGGTTTCCGTGATATAGCTGAGGGTGGTGGCGAAGGCCTTGCCGGCCAGCTCCGGGTTACTGATAGTGCCCACCACCAGCATGAGGATTACAATGACGGCGGGAATGAAAACCGGTATCAGGACCGTGGAGCCAACACCAGCCTTTGACGCATCTTGAGTCATGGGTTCATCCTTATCGTACGGTAAGTGACTACTTCGGCAGAAACAGCGCCGAACAGGTAAAATGAGTACGCAACCGGATTCAGTATAGACGCATTGTCAAGTGAGCGCAGACACGGAACCAACCCTACATACCTTTGGGCACCGCCGCGGGTAGTGCTATGCTGCCCTTCACGCTACGGAGCCCGTTTACAGGATAATCAGCCCATGTCGTCATTGCAGCCCGCCGATGTCGGAATCAGAACGCGCCTTTTCCAGATCATCTTTGAATCGGATACCCCGGTAGCCAAAGGCTTCGATATCTTACTGGCGATTCTCATCTTCATGAGTGTCGGCGTTATCCTGCTGGACAGTGTTCAGGAATATCACGAACGGTTCGGCACCCTGTTTTATTACACCGAATGGGTGATCACCTTACTATTCACTCTGGAGCTTGGGCTGCGCATCTATTGCCTGCATAAACCGCTGCTTTACCTGAAGAGCTTCTATGGCATCATCGACGTACTGGCCGTTCTGCCCACCTGGCTGATGCTGATTCTCCCCGGGGCTCAGACGCTGGTGGTCATTCGATTGCTACGAACACTACGGTTATTCCGGGTTCTGGAAATGATGGCCCTGGTGGGCCAGGGACGCTTACTGCTGGACGCACTGAAGCGCAGCCGGGGCCAGATAATGCTGTTCCTGTTCACCATCTTGATGTTGGTGACTATTTTTTCCACCTTTCTTTACCTGATCGAACCCCATGAGGCCGGATTTACCAGCATCCCCACCTCCATTTATTGGGGTATCGTCACCCTGACCACCGTCGGCTACGGCGACATCTCACCGGTCACCCCCTTGGGGCAGTTCATCTCCGTCATGATCATGCTCGCGGGCTACTCAATTATCGCACTGCCCGCCGGTGTATTTTCCGCCGAAGTCATTCGGTCACTGCGCGAGGACCGCTATTCCGATGAAGCATGCCCAGGGTGTGGAAAAAACCAGCATGAGCACGACGCCAAGTACTGCAAACACTGCGGCACCTGGTTGAATGAAGAGAAGGAAGAGCCAGACTCAGACACTGATAAGCGCCCGGCAGGCGCAGAATAAGCGCTCTGTAAACGACGCAGTTGTTACTCGCGCTTATCCTGCCAGGGCCATTTACCATACATTTCCACTTCAAGCGTAAAACTGAGGAACGTACGGATCAACACCACGATGGCCAGTACACCAATGGTCTCAAAGGTAAGCTCTACCGCCACCGTATAAATGATGTCTGAGGCGATCAGAAACTCAAGTCCAAGCAGTATACCCCGACCCAATAGTTGACGAAGCTCTTGGAAAATAAAATCCAGGCTCTCTCGCTTGAGCAATCTGAGTACCGCATTGAACAGTGCGTATAGCGCGAACAAGGCAATCGTTCCAATGCCTATCGCCTCAATGACCACTGCACACCAGGCCGCTACATCTGCTAGAAAATCGTCCACGTTGTCTCCCCCCTAAATGCCCCTAAACACTAACCGAGGTGCAGCTTCTATGATCCTACATGGTGGCGCCTCAACCAGGCAGCGACTCGAACGTTGGCAGCACCTCCAACTCTCTATCCCAAACCGCTTTGCTGGATGTAAAGATGTGAGCGGTTGGTTGTATAGACACTTCTGTATCTAAGCACCCGGCGGGAACAACGAGTAGCCCTGTGCCATCACTTATGGGCAGTGCTGAACCGCAAAGCTGACAGAAACTTTTGCTATGGCGAGTACCCTGAAGTCTAAAGGTCGTCACGGAGTCTGAACCCGATAACCAGGTCAGGCTGGCTGACAGCGAAAACAAGTTTGCCGCATGAGCTGATCCGGTATCCTTTTGGCAGTGCTTACAATGACACAGGTAAAAGCTGTCGAAGCCCCCTTGCACCTCAAACCTCACTGCGCCACACAGACACGACCCTTTATGCTTATTCATAGGATTTCCTTGTATGACCTGAAGGTGAAGAACACATATCGACCGCCATACTATCCCCACTACCTGAAGGGCTCTGATAATAAGGATTTCCATTGTTCTACTCGTATTCACACATAACGAGGCTGTAGAAAAACGATTCCCGGAAATCGCCTCTCTGGCGCCTCTCTTCAATTCATGTCTGGTTACCATTTAACCAGATCCGTTTACCA
>NZ_NZQP01000037.1:0-60433 GCF_002695945.1 Marinimicrobium sp.
CTCCGCCGGGGCATACCCTTGTGAGACACGCCGTGAACCCGTCCATGGGGGCTCATCACCCGCCATCCAGGCGGGTGACGGTCTCACAAGGGTATGCCCCGCCTCCGCAGTGCCAGCGTAACGTTTCGGGAAATAGCACCTTAGGTCCAAATGAGGAGCTGAAGGCTAGAAAGGAGAAGGCTCCTGATTAACCCGATGCTTTTTTGCGCTACCAGCGCCTCGGGGCACTTCCCACATCCAAGTGAGCGACCATGGGACTCGACGCGCGGAGCCCCTCCGCTTACGGTCTTGAAAGGGCTTTCCCTTCCCGGCCCTCAGTGCCACGATTAAAAGTATGGTGGCTAGTTCCCTGAGCTTTACGCCTCCTCTGCGGAGGCTGGGTCTACCCTTGTGAGACCGTCACCCGCCTGGACGGCGGGTGATGAGCCCCCACGGATGGGTTCACGGCGTGTCTCACAAGGGTAGACCCAGTCGGAGCGTTACATTCGAAGCGCCTGTATTAAAGCAACTGGTTCCTGACCTGTGTGAGCGGTATAATGCTCGCATCTTGATGAAGTGATTTGACCTTATATAAATCAATAGCTTACAGGTAAAACCTAAAGCTATAAATAACTTAAAATCGGCACAAGGACATCCTCCATGAACACCACCCGACACACCCTGGCGCCTCTGGGTGCCGCACTGACCGCGCTGATTCTCTGGGGCTGTGAACCCGCTGAAGAACCGCAGCCGTCACCCGAAGCCTCCGGTAATGCCGCGGCCAGTGGGGTCGAGTACAGCGACCCGGACAACCCCGGTACCGCACCCACGCCAGACAGCCAGTGGCAGTGCCCGCAAGACGCCGGTCAGGCACCCTCGGGGACTCTGACCGCCGAGCGGATTCCGGGCTCCGCCACCACCCGGGAAGAAGCGGGTCTGTATGAAGGGCCGGTGTGGATTGGTGGGTCCCTGTACTTCTCCGATTTCACCTTTCAGGAAGGCTTCCCCTCGCGAGTGCAGCGCCTGACCGAAGAGGGCACCCTGGAAACCGCGCTGGAAGACAGCGGCAGCAATGGTCTGGCCGTGGATGCCGAAGGCTTTCTGATGGCCGCCACCCACGACGCCAAGGCCATCTCACGCTACGAGCTCTCTACCGGTGACCGGGAGATTGTCTGGGATGAGTATGCCGACAGCCCGTTCAACTCCCCCAACGATCTGACCCTGACCCGCGATGGCGTGATCTATTTTACCGATCCGGACTTTCAGCGCTCGGCGGCGCCGGGTGGACAACCAAAGACCCGGGTCTATCGTATTGATTCCGACGGTGTGTCCCTGGTGGACGATACCCTGAGCAATCCCAATGGTGTCTCCCTGTCCCCGGATGAGCAGACCCTCTACGTCGCCGGCGGCGGTGAGCAGGGCGTGCTCAGGGCCTATTCGTTGGATGAAGACGGGCAGGTAACCGGGCAGCGGGATCTGGCCGATGTGACTGTGCCCGACGGTATGGCGATTGACTGCCTGGGTAACATCTATGTCACCGAACACACCAGGCAGCGAGTGCGGGTGTTCTCCCCCGAGGGTGAATCCCTGGCGGAGATCCGTGTCGATGCGAATATCACGAATGCCGCCTTTGGCGGCCCCGAGCGTCAGACGCTGTACCTGACTGGTGCGGGTACGCTCTGGCAGATTGAACTGGATGTAGCGGGATATCCTTATTGATATGGCAGTATTCAAGCGGGTCAAAACCCCCTGTGTTGGTGTCTGTTCAACGGGCATCGGGGATAGCGTGTGCCGGGGCTGCAAGCGATTTGCCCATGAGGTGATCGACTGGAATGCCTACGATCAGGAGCAGCGCTACATTATCGTCAAACGCCTGGAGGCCTTTCTGACCCAGGTGGTGTCGGCGCGCTTCGAGATTCTGGACGAAGCCGTTTTGCACGAGCAGATCCGGCACCAGCAGGTGCGGTTCAACGAAGATCGGGACCCGCACTGCTGGATCTTCGATCTGCTCAAGGCCGGGGCCAGCCAGATCCGGGAACCGGCGCACTACGGTCTGCGGGTGCGCCCCGAATGGCGGGCGTATTCTCTATCCGAGCTGCGCGATCAGATCGATCACGACTATTACGAGCTTTCCTGCGCGCACTACGAGCGCTATATTGCCCCGGGTTTGGCCGCGGATGCGATGCAAAAAGCAGCGCAAAACACTTGAACTTTGTGATGTAAATGACTGATATAAAACCTATTCTTGATTTTCTTCAGTGCGAAACGCCGGATGCCTGGGTTCGCTGGGCGCTGGCCAATGAGCCGCTGCTGCTGCTCGATCATGCCAACTGCGAAAAGAAGGCCGCGTCCACTGCGCTGACGCTGATGTACCGCTATGTGGGCGACTTCGAGATGATGCATAAGATGTCCCGCCTGGCCCGGGAAGAGCTGCGTCACTACGAGCAGGTGATGAGCCTGATGCAAAAGCGCGACATCGCTTACGGGCAGATTTCCCCCAGCCGCTATGCCTCCGAGCTGCGCAAGCCGATCCGTACCCACGAGCCGGGGCGCTACGTGGATACCCTGATTGTGGGCGGGATCATCGAAGCCCGCTCCTGTGAGCGCTTCGCCAAATTGGCCCCGCACCTGGATGAAGAGCTGCAGGGGTTTTATCTGTCGCTGCTCAAGTCCGAGGCCCGGCACTTTCAGGACTACCTCAAGCTGGCCCGCAAGGCCGCCGGCGGGGAGTCCATCGAGGCTCGGGTGGAAGAGTTTCTGGCACTGGAGCGCTCGTTGATCGAATCGCCGGATGACACCTTCCGCTTTCACAGCGGCGTGCCCCAGGCCGCCTGAGGCACGCTATGCCCAAGCAACCGGTCACCGGCGACCGCGACTTTGACGATCTCGCCCAGCGTTTCGCCCGCAATGTCTACGGCGGGCTCAAGGGGCGTATCCGGCTCAGCGTGCTGCGCCGCGACTTTGGTCAACACTGGCCGTTTCCGCCTTTTGTGCCCGATACCGGTCGGCCGCCCCTGCGCATTCTGGATGCCGGAGGCGGGCAGGGCCAGTTTTCCCTGCCCCTGGCTCGGGCCGGGCATGCCATTACCCTGTGCGACCTGTCCGAGCAGATGCTGCTTGGTGCCCGGGCGGAAGCGGAGCAGTTGGGGGTCAGCGGGCAGGTGACTCTGGTGCAAAGCGCCATCCAGTCTCTGGGCGACGCCTTGCCAGAAGAGACTGAGCCCTTTGATCTGGTGATCTGCCACGCGGTACTTGAGTGGGTGCTGGATCCGGAAGCCCTGATCGATCACCTGATTCGCTGGCTCAAGCCCGGCGGTCACCTCTCCCTGTGCTACTACAACCTGCACGGCGCGGTGTACAAAAACCTGCTACGGGCCAACTTCAAGAAGGTGGAGCGGGGGGATTACGGCGGGTTTCGGGGCAGTCTGTCCCCCATCAATCCGCTCTATCCGGAGACGGTGGATCAGTGGCTGGCGGCGAGGCCGTTGGAGCGGCTGGCCACCAGTGGCATCCGGGTGTTTCACGACTACATTCTGGACAAGTCACTGCGCGAGCAGGCGCCGGACAAGGTGCTGGAGCAGGAGCTGCGACTCTCGCAGTTGGAACCCTACCGCTCGCTCGGACGGTATGTGCATGTGTTACTCAAGCGCCTGACCTGATATCCATCAGCTCAGGCGTTTGAGTAACAGCTCTTTGGCCTCGTTGACCTTGGCCGCCAGATAGTCATTGCCGCCCCGGTCCGGGTGCAGCTTCTGCATCAGTTTGCGGTGGGCACCGATGATGTCCTCCCGAGTGAGTGCCTGCTCGTCGCCTTTCAGGCCCAGCGTGTCCATGGCTTCGCGTACATCCATGGGGCCGCTCGGCGGGCTGGCGGGGCCGGCCTGCTGCTGGCGCTGCTTCCACAGCGGGAAAAACTGCAGGCCCAGGGCAATGGCGGTTTTTGCCAGGGGGAGCAGGGCGCCCAGCACGGCAAACAGCCAGTGGGCCCGCCCGGTGGCGACCATCAGAATCAGTCCCAGCCCGCCGCCCCACAGACCGAGGCGCCAGTAAAGGCGCTTGCGCTCGGCCGGCGGCAGGCGCCGAATATGGGCCATGGCCGCCCATAGGCCGATGATGACAATCAGGGCGATAAGCAATCGAAGCATAGTGAACTCGTCCGGTCGCTCAAGCGCGACGTATTCAGTGGCGGCTATTATAGAGAGGGTGAGCGGCGGGTGATAGTGTTAGCGCGGCGGACCTTAGCGGCCCGGATGCGCTATAATCGCCGCCCTTTGAAGCCGAACCAACGAGGTGCTTTTGATGCCACAATTCCGCCTGCCCGCCGAGTGGGAACCCCAGGACGCCGTGCTGCTGACCTGGCCCCATGGGGACAGCGATTGGGCGCCGCTGCTCGATGAGGTGATCCCGCTGTATGAGGGGCTGGTGACCGTGATTGCGGACTATGCGGACCTGATCATAGCCGTGCCGGAGCAGGCGCTGGACGCCATACAGAGCCGCCTGGAGGCGATGAATGTGCCCATGGACAGCGTTCACCTGCGCCCGGCGCCGAGCAACGATACCTGGGCCCGGGACCACGGCCCGCTCACCGTGCTCGAGGGCGAGCGTCCGGTCCTGTTGGACTTTCAGTTTAACGGCTGGGGCGGCAAGTTTGCCCACGATCTGGACAACGGCATTACCGAGCGCCTGCATCGCGACGGCGCCTTTCCCGAGGTGGCGCTGGAGCGCCAGGATTGGGTGCTGGAGGGCGGTTCGATTGAGGTCGATGGGCGCGGCACGCTGCTCACCACCGAAGCCTGCCTGTTGAATGAGAACCGCAACCCGGGGTTGAGTCGGGAGGCCATTGAAATGCGCCTGAAGGAGGCGTTCGGGGTACGCAAGGTCAATTGGCTCAAGCACGGCCATCTCGAAGGGGATGACACCGATAGCCACATCGATACCCTGGCGCGGTTGTGCCCGAACAATGTCATCGCCTATGTGCAGTGCGATGACCCGGAGGACTCGCACTACGCCGAACTCAAGGCGATGGAAGCCGAACTGGCGCTGATGACCGATGCCGATGGCGAGCCCTACCAACTGGTACCACTGCCCTGGCCGGGAGCGGTACACAGCGACGACGGCCGACGCCTGCCGGCCACCTACGCCAACTTTCTGATCATCAATGGCGCCGTTATGGTGCCGCAGTACGACTGCCCCAGTGATGAACAGGCCCTGGAGCAGGTGATGCAGGCTTTTCCCGGTTATCACATCTTCGGCATTCCCTGCTCGGTACTGATCGAGCAGGGGGGCAGCCTGCACTGTATTACCATGCAATTACCCGAGGGAGTTCTCTATGACCCAGCTTAACGTCGGGCTGATTCAGCACGCCTGCAGTGCCGACCTCGAATCCAACCTGCAGGCTTCCATTGACGGCATCCGCCGCGCGGCGGAGCAGGGCGCCCAGTTGGTGGTGCTGCAGGAATTGCACCGGGGCCTGTATTTCTGTCAGCAGGAGGACGTGGACGAGTTTGATCTGGCAGAGCCCATTCCCGGCCCCAGTACCGATCGTCTGGGCGCCCTGGCCCGCGAGCTGAACCTGGTGATTGTCGCCTCGCTGTTCGAGCGTCGGGCGCCGGGGCTGTATCACAACACAGCGGTGGTTCTGGAGCGCGATGGCACCATCGCCGGCACCTACCGCAAAATGCACATTCCGGACGATCCGGGTTTTTACGAGAAGTTCTATTTCACCCCGGGCGATCTGGGCTTTCAGCCCATTCAGACCTCAGTGGGCAAGCTCGGAGTTCTGGTGTGCTGGGACCAGTGGTTCCCGGAAGCGGCTCGCCTGATGGCCATGGCGGGCGCGGAACTGCTCATTTATCCCACCGCCATCGGCTGGAGTCGGGAAGATGACCCCGAGGAGCAGGAGCGTCAGCGCCAGGCCTGGATCACCATTCAGCGCGCCCATGCGGTAGCCAACGGTGTGCCCGTGGTCAGCGTCAACCGCATGGGTCACGAAACCGATCCCGGCGGTGGCTCCGGCATCGACTTCTGGGGTAGCAGCTTTGTCGCCGGCCCCCAGGGGGAGTTTCTCTACCAGGGCAGCACGGATCAGGTGGAGCACACCGTGGTCTCCCTGGATATGGAGCGCAGCGAGAACGTGCGGCGCATCTGGCCCTACCTGAGAGATCGGCGGGTAGACCATTACGGGGACCTGCTCAAACTCTACCGGGATTGAGTTCGGCGTAACGGCAAACGGCATTGCACTACTTCGGTGCGGTGCCTCAAGATGATCTTTGACAATGCAATTCGGAGCGAACCATGGCATTACCGAAAATCGGCAATCTGGCCCCGGCCTTCACCCTGAACAATCAGAATGGTGAAGCGGTCAGCCTGAAAGACTTCAAGGGTAAACAGAACGTCGTGTTGTACTTCTATCCCAAGGCCTCCACCCCGGGCTGCACCGTCCAGGCCTGTGGCATGCGCGATTCGCTCGCGGAACTGGCGCAGTACGATACGGTCGTATTGGGAGTGAGTCCGGACAAGGAGCCGGCACTGCAGAAGTTTATTGCCAAGCAGGGATTGACCTTTGATCTGCTGTCCGACCCGGAGCACCAGATTGCCGAAAAATATGGCGTCTGGGGGTTGAAGCAGTTTGCCGGTAAAGAGTACATGGGGCTGATCCGCACCACCTTCATCATTGATAAAGACGGGCGTCTGCGGGCCATCCCTGAAAAGTTCACCACCAAAAACCACGATCAGGTCATTCTGACCTGGGTTCGGGAGCATTTTGGAAGTAAATGACGCACTGGTTGGGCCAAATCGGACTCGAGGGTGACTTTTACGGTATAAGATCAGGTTTTTAATAAAAATGTGATCTTAGTCCCGCTGAATGTCGGGTTTTTTGACTCCGTTAGCGACAATTGCGCTTTGATTGGCCTATACTAGAACTGTCTTGAGGTTGAGGGCCCAGCCCTCGAGGTACAGGGTTGTCCGTCAAACCTCGGGACCGATCAGGGCTCAGGCATCGGCCTGTCCGCTGGTCGACAATAACGATCGCGCGAGCTCGGTTACTGGCGGCTTCGGTTGGCAGTCGCTCCGCGACCACCCAGCGTCATTAATTTTCAATGCCCAGAGTTTTTGGCAGAAGGAGAGGCCTGTATGATTCAGTTACAGCGTATCGACGATCGAATCAGTGAAAGTGCGGCACGCCCGTTCGCCACGCCCGGTGTCCGGTCTTATCATGAATATCTGGAGTTAGCGCGTATTCCCCCGGCAGAAGGGGTGGCCGCCAAGGTTCTGGATGTTCTGCACCGTCGCGTCGGTCAGGATCCCTTAGCAATTGATTACATTGCCGAGGATCTGGACCTGTCAAAACGGACTTTGCAGCGTCGTTTGCAGCAGCAGGGCGAAAACTTTGCCCAACTGCGGGACAGTCTACGTTTCCACTATGCGATCAAGTTTCTTATTGATCAGCATATGAGCGTTGATGCGGTATCCAAAGCATTGGACTTTTCGGACCGCACCAGTTTTACCAACGCTTTCAAGCGGTGGACCGGACTTTCTCCGAGTGTCTTCCGCAAGCTGTTTCGCGATTACGCCTGACCACAGATTTGGCGATCGCCTCAGCCGTCCCCAGCGGCTGAGGCTTCTTGATTTTCACCGACCAACTCCCTCCATGTAATTGCCTGCCCCGCACAAACAGGGTAGAGTTAGCCCTTTTTCCGACCTAGAAGAATGAGGCTTGTTTCATGGATTTCTTTATTCCCGCCGCAATGGCTCAAGATGCTGCGCAACCCCAGGGTAACCCGATGGTCACTCTGCTGATGTTTGTGGGCCTGTTTGTGTTCATGTACCTGTTTATCATCCGCCCGCAGCGCAAGCGTCAAAAAGAGCATCAGAACCTGGTGTCCGCGTTGAGCAAAGGTGATGAAGTGGTCATGACCAGCGGCCTGCTGGGCAAAATCCTCAAGGTTGACGACAACTACATCGTTCTGGAAACCGGCGAAAACATTGAGCAGAAGTTCCAGAAGGTTGCGGTTCACGCCGTTCTGCCCAAAGGCACCATCAAGTCCATCTAATCCATGACTGACTCCTCCGCCATCCGTTCACTGGAAAGCTTTTTGAAGACCCTCAGTGATCTGGTGTGGGGGGAGTTCATGCTGGTGCTGATTCTGGGCACCGGCCTTTTCCTGATGGTGCGTCTCGGCGCCATGCCCCTGAGACGCATCGGCACCGCTTTCCGGCAACTCTTCCAGGGCCGCCAGGCTCAGGGCGAAGGGGACATCAGCGGCTTTAACGCGCTCATGACGGCGCTGTCCGCGACCATCGGCACGGGCAACATCGTGGGGGTCGCCACGGCCATCGGCATTGGCGGCCCGGGTGCGTTGTTCTGGATGTGGTGCAGCGCCCTGGTGGGGATGGCGACCAAGTACGCCGAAGCCGTGTGTGCGGTCCAGTTCCGGGAAACCGATCATCAGGGGCGCCACGTCGGTGGCCCCATGTATTACATCAAGAACGGTCTGGGCAAACGCTGGATGTGGCTCGGCGCTCTGTTCGCTTTTTTTGGCATGCTCGCGGGGTTTGGTATCGGCAACACGGTACAGGCCAATTCCGTTGCCGATGCACTGTCCGAGAGTTTCAACATCAGCCCCTGGATTACCAGTGTCCTGCTTATGGCGCTGGTGGGGGCCGTTCTGATCGGTGGTATCAAGCGTCTGGCCAGTGTCGCCGGGAAACTGGTGCCGTTCATGGCCATCGTCTACCTTCTGTCGGGGCTGGTGATTCTGGCGCTCCACTTGCCGGTGCTGCCGGCGGCGGTCCTGTTGGTGGTTGACTCCGCTTTCACCGGGACCGCGGCGACCGGCGGTTTTGCCGGCGCCACCGTGATGATGGCGATTCAGTTTGGGGTTGCCCGAGGGGTGTTCTCTAACGAGGCGGGCCTGGGTAGCGCGCCTATTGCCCACGCGGCGGCGCAGACTAACAGCCCGGTACGCCAGGGGCTGATAGCGATGCTCGGCACCTTTATCGACACACTGGTGGTGTGCACCGTGACGGGCCTGGTGTTGATCGTCACGGGGGCCTGGCAGACAGGGGCCGAGGGTGCGGCCATGTCCCAAGAGGCTTTCGCATCGGTGATTCCCCAGGGGCAACATTTGATCGCACTGAGCGTCTCCCTGTTTGCGTTCACGACCCTGTTGGGCTGGAGCTACTACGGTGAACGCTGTGCCCAGTACTTGATGGGTGAGCGTGTGGTTAAGCCGTTTCGGGTGCTGTGGGTGCTGGCGATTCCGGTCGGCGCCAATATGAGCCTGGGTGTGGTCTGGATTCTTGCGGATATTCTCAATGGCCTGATGGCCATTCCTAATCTGATTGCGTTACTGGCGCTATCCAGTGTTGTGGTAGGTCTGACCCGAGAGTACTTCGCGCGCAAAAACACCGAGCCCCTCGGTCTGTAAACTTCGTTCAGGCTACAGACAATTGTCGGGGCGGGGCAGCCCGGCGATTTTACTGGCAATCTTGGCCGGACTGGGCGGAAACAGTTTCATCAGGTAAATGCTGCGCCCTTTTTCCGTGCCGAGTTTTTGCCCCACCCGCTTGACCAGCGGGCGCATGGCGGGGGATAGTTCGAACTCGCGGTAGAATTCACGCAGCAGTTCAATCACTTCCCAGTGCTCTGCTGTCAGAGTAATGTTTTCGCGACTGGCCAGCGCCTCGGCGACCGCCGGGCTCCAGTCCCCCAAGTCTTTCAGATAGCCTTCCTTGTCTGTGCTCAACGTCTTACCGTCCACTGTCAGTGACATGTCAGTACCAGCTCTGGATTGTGTTGTGCGCGACGGATAGCGCCACGAATTTCTCATAGTCCGAGATCGACACTCCGTTCGCGATCCGTTCCATCAGGCCGCGAGCCTTAAGGTCCGCTTCCAGCGCGTACACCTCAATCTGACGTTCGTGCAAGTCGTTCAGTGCACTCGCTTCCGGTGGGGCGGGCAGGGCGCCGTAGACACCATCTTCAATCAGAAGCACCGCGTCCCCGGGTTGGCAGACATCAAGNCAGGCGCGNAGGGTCCGGTGTTCAAANGGGGATTTATTGACNGTATGGAGTGTGCTCATGAAGAACGACCTTAAAAGCTGAGGAGTTGGTCCTGCTCGGAAAACAGGCGGCCTACCGCACGGTTGTCCAGCTCGATAAGGTTGTCCATGACCAGATCGGACATTACCAGACCCCGNTCNGTCAGTGAGGGGGTGTGTACATACAATCGTTCGACGTCGTAGANCGGTAATGCCTGCAGGCTNGACGCCAGATTTTTCTGGGGGAGGGNGTCNGGAGACTGNTCCCGNANCAATTGAAAAACCCCGTCATTCATGAACAGGACGCCGACGTCCTGGCCGAATACCGCGGTCGCCAGGAGCGCATCCAGGGCCTCCCGGGCGGTGCTGCTACCGTAGGGNGCGTGGCGCATCACAAACAATAAGCGGCNNNTCATTTCCATCTCCTTTCCATCAGGCNCCAAACGTGACGACCCGGTCGGCATGNACCGCNGCGTCCACCCACTGCCCCAGACCGCTNAAACTGAACTCCGGTGCNAGGTTNGCNACATCGTGCTCGTAGCGGTCAGCCTCTTCCTGATTGAGAATGCCTCGACGCAACGCNGCGGCGATGCAGACGACCACATCGATGGCGTTCTCGCGGGCCAGGGTTCGCCATTCCTCCACCANGTTCTGTTCATCCTGAGCGGGAGTGGCGAGCCGATTACCTGTTGCCACTCCCTCCTGATAGAAAAAAACGCGATAGATGTCGTGGCCCTGGNGCAGGANTGCCTGCGCGAAGTTCAGGGCGCTCTGGCTGGCCTCTGAGNTGAAGGGTGCGGCGTATACGGCGAGTGNGAATTTCATCNGCGCTGGTTCCTGAAACAAAAAAAGCCCCGATNTACGGGGCTTTTTTCATGGTGGTGCGTCCCGCTTTACTCGTTGCTGGCACCGAGCAGGTGCAGCAGGCTGGTAAAGAGGTTGATGATTGANAGGTACAGTGATGTGGTCGCCATGATGTAGTTGGTCTCACCGCCATGAATAATGGCGCTGGTCTGGAACAGAATCAGTGCCGACATCAGCANCACAATACCGGCAGAGAAGGCCAAGCTCAGGGCNGATACATCAAAACCGAACAGNGAGGCGCCGATCAGCAACAGCATACAGGCGATCATCACCATCAGGCCGACCGCAACAAAACCGCGCAGGAAGCTGAAGTCCTTGCGAGTGGTCAGGGTGTAGCCGGACAGNCCGAGGAAAATGACCGCAGTGCCGCCCAGGGCCTGCAAAACGATGGAGCCGCCATTGGACATGGCCAGGTAATGATTCACGATGGGGCCNAGGCTGGCGCCAATCAGACCGGTGAACGCAAACACNACGCCCAGACCGGCCGANGAGTTGGCGGTTTTGGGCAGTACGAACCAGACCAATACGATGGCAATGACGCTCATGATCAGCCCCATGCCGTGAGACATATTGATGGCCATGGCGATACCCGCGGTCACGGCACTGAAGGCCAGGGTCAGTGCCAGCAACATATAGGTGTTGCGCAAAACCTTGTTGACCTCAATGCTGCTGCCGATATCAGCACGGGCATTCTGGGTGTAGAGCTCTCGCATTGCTTTTCTCCATTGATGACAAATATTGCCTGACATAGATCATACTGGAACCGGCGGAAACTTGCCAAGCTTGTTGCATTAGATGGGGGCGGGTTGGGGGGAGTTCTAGGGGGGGTGGTGTAAATATTTGTTAGTCGAACGGAGGGTTCTNACCCGTCCNTTCNGCCATAAAAAAANCCCNNCCATTGCTGGCAGGGGTTTTTNTATGGCGGAAGGGCAGGGATTCGAACCCTGGGTAGGCTATTAACCTACGGCGGTTTTCAAGACCGCTGCATTCAACCGCTCTGCCACCCTTCCGAAGAGGGGCAAATTATACAGAGCTTTTTCTGTGGGGCAAGGGGAGGGCGGAAAAAAACTCAAGGATTTCGAAGACTTAGTAGTGATTGAAGAGCCAAAAAAAGGGCGCTCCCCGAAGAGAGCGCCCTTTGTACTTGCCGTTACGANNTTTACTCGCTGGCGCTTGACTCAACCTCNGGAGCCTGCCGGTTGCGCGGGTCATTTGCCGGGCGCGCCAGAGGCCGTGGGTTGTGGCTTACCGCGGGCGGTTGCCGGGTATCCAGCGCCTGGGCTGCGGAGCGTTGACGATGCTCGGTCACGATCTCCGTCGGTACCTTGGGCTGGGGAGCCAGACGCGGATCATTGGTCGCCCGCGCCGACGAGCGGGGTGCGGGCTCCGGAGTCGGTGCGCTGACTTCCTGCGTCTCCTCTGCCGGCGCGTCCGGAGCCTCTGCGGGCTCTGCAGTGGCTGCCGGCGCCTCAGCGGTTGTCGGCTCCTGAGTGTCGGCGGTGACGCTTTCTTTGCTTGCCTCGTCCTCGGCTAGCACATTTTCCTCGGGCGCTGCGGGCTCCGCCGGGGTGGCGGTATTGGCGGGCTCAGCGACCGGCTCTGGAGTGGCCGGCTGGACCGCTTTGGCAGAGACCTCGGCGTCGGTTTCAGCCGAGCCCGTGTCGGTTACCGAGCGGCCCTGGGGTGCCTCAGTATCCGTTGCGTTCTGCGCCGCTTTGGTATCGCTTTTTGTGGTGCTACTTTCTGCCGTGTCGACTTTCGGGGCAGCGGCGTCCTGGGTTGGGCGAGGCTCGCCCACTTGACGCTGGCTGACGCGACGGGGCGCCTCTTCCCGAAGTTCCGCCGTAGCCGTTGGCTTGATGGTGGCTTCAGCGTCGGCGTCCTTCGGAGATTGAGGCTCCTCAGTGGTCGCGGTGTTGCGGGCCTCAGTGTTGCCGCGAGTGCGCCGCGCTTCGCGCTCTTCACTCTGGTCTGTGTCTGCCTGAGCCGTCACTGGTCCTGTGTCAGTGCGACGAGCCGACGTGTCCGCCTTGGCGGGTTTGTCGTCGGTCGCATTGTCACTGCGGGCCTCGGAGCCTGCCTTCTGGTCACGGTTAGCCCGGTTGCTTCGCTCGGCCTTCACGTTGTCGGTGGTGTCCTGATTGGCGGCCTGGATTTCATTGGCCTTCTCGATCACCTCCTCGGGCAGTTCGCGGCGGTTACGGCGACGGGGGCCGGAACGGGTGCGACGTCCCGCCGGGCGCTTGGGCGGCCGGTTTTCCTGCTGCTCATTGGTGGCCTGCTCTTGTGCCGGCTCATTGACCTCGGCGGCCTCGGCTTTCTGCGGTGAGGCGTCTTTCGGCTGNCTGTTATCACCGCGGNTTTCCGGCTTGTTGCCGGCGCCACCGCGACGGTTTCTGCCNCCACGGGAACGGCGACCGCTNTTGCCTTCNGNGTTTTTNTCCTGCCCNTTGTCNTGNCNNTTGTCCGNGNCTGTTGTCNGNGGCTTTGTCCTGACGCTTTTCAGGGCGACTGTCGCCATCGCGCTGGTTGCCGCGTTCATCACGACGACCACCGCGGCGGTTGCGGTTGCCNCCCTCGCGACGTCGATTCTGGTTGCCGCCGCGACTGTGCCGGCTGCGTTGATGGCCNCGACCTTTCGACGACGATGACTTCTTGTCCTCTTCATNACCCTTGAACAGNCCTNCCAGCAGGGCGACAAAACGCTCCCACAGGCTGGGCTCTTTGGGTGCCACGGGCGTGGGTGCCGCTTCTGTGGGCGCGGCCGGTTGCACAGCGGGCTGGGGCAGGGGNGCCGGCTTGCTGCTGGTTTCCACTTCCTCTTCGCTGTGTTCGTCGGCGGTGGCGACAATTTTGTAGCTGGTCTCCAGCGTGCCCTCGTCGTCATCGCGCAGACGCTGAACTTCGAAGTGTGGCGTCATCATGTCGGCGTTCGGCACGACGACCACGCGGGTGCTGTTGCGCTGCTCGATGTTGGAAATGGTTTTGCGTTTTTCGTTGAGCAGATAGGTGGCCACAGAAACCGGCGCAATCGCGCGGATCTCGGCGCTGCGCTCTTTCTGTGCTTCTTCTTCCACCAGACGCAGGATCGACAGGGCCAGAGAGCGGGTGCTGCGAATGGTGCCCTGACCGTTACAGCGGGGGCAGACTTTCGAGTGCACTTCGCCCAGGGAAGGGCGCAGGCGCTGGCGCGACATTTCGAGCAGGCCAAAGCGTGAAATGCGGCCTACCTGAACGCGGGCCCGGTCCATGTTCAACGCGTCGCGCATGCGGTTTTCCACTTCCCGTTGATTGCGGGCAGGCTGCATGTCGATAAAGTCGATCACAATCAGGCCGCCCATGTCCCGCAAACGCAATTGCCGGGCGATCTCGTCAGCGGCTTCCAGGTTGGTCTGCAGGGCGGTCTCTTCGATGTCGCCGCCTTTGGTGGCGCGCGAGGAGTTGATGTCGATGGACACCAATGCCTCGGTCACATCAATGACGATGGAGCCGCCGGAAGGCAGTTTGACTTCGCGCTGAAACGCGGTCTCGATCTGGCTTTCAATCTGGTAACGGTTGAACAGCGGAATGTCGTCGTTGTACAGCTTGACCTTGCTGCCGAAGTTGGGCATCACCTGTTGGATGAAACCGTTGGCCAGATCGAAGGCTTCCTTGTTATCCACGATCACTTCGCCGACGTCCTGGCGAAGGTAGTCGCGAATGGCGCGGATGATGACGTTACTTTCCTGAAACAGGAAGTTCGGTGCCGGGGCGCTTTTGGCGGCCTTGTCGATCGATTCCCACAGTTGCAGAAGGTAGTTCAGGTCCCATTGAAGCTCTTCCGCGCTGCGGCCAACGCCGGCGGTGCGAATGATGATTCCCATCCCGGAGGGGATTTCGACGCCGCTCAGGGCATCTTTGAGCTGCGCCCGGTCTTCCCCTTCGATGCGGCGGGAAATGCCACCGGCGCGGGGGTTGTTGGGCATCAGGACCAGGTAGCGACCCGCCAGGCTGACAAAAGTGGTGAGCGCGGCGCCTTTGTTGCCGCGTTCCTCTTTGTCGACCTGCACGATCACTTCGGTACCTTCTTTGACCACTTCCTTGATCTTGATGCGGCCCTCAACATCGTTGGGGGCTTTGCTGAAGTACTCGCGGGAGATTTCTTTCAGGGGGAGAAAGCCGTGGCGCTCGGCACCGTAGTCAACAAAGGCGGCTTCCAGGCTGGGTTCAACCCGGGTTATTTTGCCTTTGTAGATGTTGGCTTTTTTCTGCTCTCGATTGCGATTTTCGATGTCCAGGTCGTACAGCCATTGGCCGTCGACCAGCGCTACGCGCAACTCTTCGGGTTGAGTTGCATTAATGAGCATTCTTTTCATGCGTTACCTAATATAGTCGTCCGGGGCGCCAGGCCGGCGGAATAACCAAGGTTAACGCTGTTGTGTTTTACAACCTTAGGGCCGACCGGGCTCCAGGGTAGAGCCTGTCGGGGTTGGGGGCAGAGGCAGACGGCCAGCCACAGNCTCCGCCCGGCAAAGAGCCGGTCGGCGGAGGGGGCTGTCGGTTGCCTTGATCGTCATGCAATCCTGCTCCATGAAACTCTAGTTTTCTCGTTTCGGCTTCAGGCGGTTCCCCGGGTGGAGCTGGGCTCAACGGGGGGTTCCGCGTGGAATCTGGCAGTGCCGGTGTTGTGTTCGGGTGCCGAATCGTCACGTGGTATCTCTCAGGTCCGCCAGAAACCATCTTGGTCTGGACCCTGTGTTCGCTGTGACGCCGGAAAATCACCTGGCCGGCAATGCGTAGAAATCAGAGTTCTACAAAAACACGTACAGTATCAACTATGGCTATCACGCGGTTGGCGCGATGGTCATGGGGTGCCCCGCAGGCCTTTCGGGCGTCGTTGCGGTAGCACCGGTTTTGTCAGTTCACTGGCCAACATCGGGGGGAGGTAAACCATCTCGCCTGGCCCGAAGTGGCCCTGTTGCTGTCAGCGGTATTTCCTCGCAACAGGCCTGATTTACGCTTACCTGTCCGGAAACCTGCCTGTCCCAGCAGCCCGGAATATAACAGTAATTGCAAAAAGCTTCAATCTGCCTTTGTTTTCGGGCCCGAGCCTGGCGTCANGGAGTATCCCGTCGCGACCCGGCCCGGTTTGCGCTATCATGCGCGCCATGACTAAACCCTCCTCTTCCTCCCGGTCGGCCCCGCCGCCCCAGNCGCCACCCACTCAGGTCCAGTGGCTGACGATTGATGCTGACCAGGCCGGTCAGCGAATCGACAACTTCCTGATGGCTCGCCTCAAAGGGGTNCCCAAGTCCCGGGTGTACAACATTTTGCGCAAGGGCGAAGTGCGGGTGAATAAAGGTCGGGTCAANCCCGATTATCGTCTGGTCTCTGGGGATCAGGTNCGNGTGCCCCCGGTGCGGGTGACCCANAGTGCGCCCGCACCCAAGCCCAGCGATCAACTGGTTCGTCAGCTTGATNGCGCCATCCTGTTCGAGAACGAGGGNCTGTTGGTGCTCAATAAGCCGCCGGGTCTCGCCGTTCACGGTGGGAGCGGTGTCAGTCTGGGGTTGATTGAGGTGCTGCGGCAGATGAGGCCGGAGGCCCGCTTTCTGGAATTGATCCACCGGCTGGATCGGGATACGTCCGGCTGCATTATGGTGGCNAAAAAGCGCAGTATGCTCCGNCATATGCAGGCGGCGCTCAGAGACAAGAGCGCCAGCGGCGTNACCAAAATCTATCAGGCGCTGGTGCTGGGGCGCTGGTCTGAGCGTAAAACCAAAGTCGATGCGCCCCTGATGCGCCTGGAAATCAACGGNGACCGGATCGTCAAGGTGCATCCGGAGGGCAAGCCGAGCCTGACCCGGTTTCGGGTTCTGCGGCGCTTTGAGGGGGCGACCCTGGTCGAGGCNCATTTGATTACGGGGCGGACTCACCAGATTCGGGTTCATGCCCAGTCCGCNGGNCACAGTCTGGTTGGGGATGAGAAGTACGGCGATGATGAAGCCAATAGGCGTTGGCGGGCGAGGGGCGTAAAGCGCCTGTTCCTGCATGCCGCGGAGCTGGGTTTTTACCTCCCGGACCAGTCGGCCATGACGCGCGTGGTTGCACCGCTGCCGGATGATCTGCAGACCGTTCTGGCGCAAACGCCCCAAGAGTGACGCCAATNCGAATGAGGCTANNNGTGTTTGATGGACGTTATCAAGAGGTATAAGCGTTGTTGTTGATTTTTGACTGGGATGGCACTTTGAGCGATTCCACAGGCCTGATTACCCGGGCCATGCAACAGTCGGCCGAGGATCTCGGTTGGCCGATCCCGGAAGCNGCTGCCGTGCAGAACATCATCGGGCTNGGTTTGCCCGAGGCGCTTCATTTATTGTTCCCGGATCAGGATGACAAAGGGCATGGCCTGCTGCGCGATCGGTATCGGTCGAACTATCTGCGTGCCGATCAGGCGCAGCCCTCCGAGCTGTTCCCCGGGGTAATGGAAACGCTGACCCGGTTGCGTGANGATGGGCATCAGATGGCCGTGGCGACCGGCAAAAGCCGGGTGGGGCTGGATCGGGTGTTGAAGGTCATGGGGCTTGATGGTTTTTTTCACGNCACCCGCTGCGCCGATGAGACCGCCTCGAAGCCGCATCCGCTGATGCTTCATCAATTGCTGGAGGCGTTTCGGGCCGAGCCGTCCAGCGCGGTCATGGTGGGGGATACCGAATACGANATGGAAATGGGNCGTCGAGCGGGCATGGATCGNATTGCCGTCAGTTACGGTGCCCATACNATNGATCGGCTGCATCCCTATGAGCCCGCCCTGTGCCTGGATCAGTTTGATGAGCTGCTCCGGTGGGATCGGTTGTAAGCTAACGGGACGCCGTTGGCATGAGCAGGGGGTCGAGACCGGCCTTTTGCAGCATTTCGGTCAACTGGATCAGCGGCAGACCGATCAGTGCATTCGGATCATCGCCCTCCAGGCGCTCGAACAGGCAAATGCCCAGCCCCTCCACTTTGAAAGCGCCGGCGCAGTCGTAGGGCGTTTCCTGCCGCAGATACTGTTCAATCTGTGTGTCCGTCAGGGGACGAAAGTGCGCCCGGACGCTCTCGCACCGGGTTTCATCGGTACCGGTGTGGGCATCGTACACGCAGAGGCCGGTGTAAAAGGTGACCACCTTCCCGCTGGCCGCGCGCAGTTGNTCAACGGCCCTCTGGTGATCGCCCGGTTTACCGAGNCACTGTTCGCCATCCAGGGTGGCCACCTGGTCCGAGCCAATGATNAANAGGTCGTGAGCTTCGGTGGGTGCCAGGGCGCGGGCCTTCATGTGGGCCAGTCGCCGGGCCAGGGCCTCTGGTGTTTCACCNGGGGCGGGGGTTTCATCNACCTCGGGAGCGGNGCAGGTGAANGNCAGATTCAGCCGCTCGAGTAGNTGGCGTCGATAGGGCGAGCGGGAGGCCAATAANAGCTCTGGCATGGGTCAATCTCCGAAAAACAGTGATAATCGGTCAACATTTTAACGGAAACCCCCGTCGTTGCGGCCTTTGGCCACTTTTTTCTTTGACACAGGCGGCGCTTATCCCTATTATTGCGCGCTTATGTTTTCAGCCCCCTTNGACAAGCCTCTGCCGCGTCAGGGCGACCCGCGCAAATTCGCGCAACAGGGCGTCCGGATCAGTGGCTATGTGCCGGTGGATCAACTGACCCGGATTCAGGATCTGCTGTNGGAGGAAGGGGCGCAGGCTCGCGTGGATCTGACCTTCGGGATCAGTGAGGCCGGTAAGCTGGTGGTTGAAGGTTCGGCCGCCGCTGATCTGGTGTTTACCTGCCAACGCTGCCTCGGTCCGGTGACCGTTGCGGTGGACGCGCAGATTGAGCTGGCACTGGTGCGCACGGAAGAGGAAGCCCGACAGCTGCCTCGCGCCCTGGATCCCTGGATATTGCCGGAGGATGGAAACACGGACTTCTACACAATGGTAGAAGAAGAGCTATTGTTAAGTTTGCCGTCGGTGGCNTANCACGAGGCGCTGTGCATTGATGAGCAANTGCTCAGCAGTGGCGAGCCGGTGGAGCCGGANCCGACAAAAAANCCGTTTCAAGTTCTGAAGCAACTCAAGGGCTCGCCGAAATCGTGAGGCGCCCCGGCTTCAGTGGTATTGTCAACAGGAGATCATCATGGCCGTACAACAAAACCGTAAGACCCGTTCCAAGCGTGGNATGCGTCGCTCTCACGACGCGCTGACCGGAAAAGCGCTGTCAGTAGACCCGACGACCGGTGAAAANCACCTGCGTCACCACGTGTCTGCCGACGGTTTTTACCGCGGTCGTAAAGTGGTNGACACCGGCAACGACGAGTAATTTCGGAGTCGCTGACTACTCAGCCATCCGGAAATGATTCGTATAGCGGTAGACGCTATGAGCGGGGACTTAGGTCCCCGCACTGCTATCTTGGCGGTGCTCCGATTGGCAACCTCGGCCGNTTCCGGGGTTCGCTTTATCCTAGTGGGTGAACGTTCCGTTCTGGAGCGCTTGCTGCCCGCGACTCTCCCGTCCTCTGTCTCCGTGCATCATGCNCCATCCTGGGTGGCGATGGATGATGATCCGCGCGCGGCGCTTCGTCACGGGCGTGAAACCTCCATGTGGCGGGCGTTGGATCTGGTGCGCACCGGTCAGGCCGATGCCTGCGTCAGTGCNGGCAANACCGGGGCNTTGATGGCGATGGGCCGCTACCTTCTGAAAAGCCTGCCGGGCATNGAGCGACCCGCCATCTGCAAGGCGATGCCNGTGTCCCGTGGGCGAACCTGGATGNTNGACCTNGGNGCCAACCNTCAGGCGACGGCGGAGCAGNTGCACCAGTTTGCCCTGATGGGCGCGGTCTTGGCNACNCGGGANCTGGGCCGGGATGCCGAAGTGGCCCTGCTGAATGTCGGTGTCGAGTCCGGCAAGGGCCCTGAGGTGGTGCAGGCCGCCAGTCGGCTGATGGCCGATGACCGCCGCCTGCACTATATCGGCTACATTGAAGGGGATGANATCTACACCGGGCGGGCCGATGTGGTGGTCTGCGATGGCTTTGCCGGAAACGTCGCGCTCAAGGCCAGCGAAGGTGTGGCGAAGCTGATTGGCGAGAAGCTGCGCTCGGGNATCCGATCGCGCTGGCGTTATCGCCTGGCGGTTCCCCTGTTGATGCCCCTGCTTCGCCGTTGGCGCACCGAGCTGGACCCGGGCGCCTACAACGGGGCCATTTTCCTGGGGCTCAGGCGGCCGGTGATCAAAAGTCACGGTGGCGCTGATGAGGGGGCCTTTGCCGGAGCCCTGAATGTGGCCATAGAGCAGGTGCGCCGGCGGGTAACTGAACATATTGAAACCGAGCTCGCGGAGTCCTGACCGACGGGTGCGCTTCGTGGCTCTGGAAACAACATCATAAGAGGTGGAGTTTATGTCCGAACAATCATTGGCCTTTGTTTTCCCCGGCCAGGGTTCGCAAAAGGTGGGTATGCTGGCGGATCTGGCCTCGGAATACGGCGTAGTGACGGATACATTTGCCGAAGCGTCCGATGTGCTTGGTTATGACCTGTGGGAGTTGGTTCAGAAGGGGCCCCAGGAGCAGCTCAACCTCACCGAGCGCACCCAGCCGATGTTGCTGGCAGCCAGTACCGCCGTATGGCGCGTCTGGAAGTCCCAGAACGGCGCGGTACCCGCACTGCTGGCGGGTCACAGTCTCGGTGAGTGGTCAGCGCTGGTGGCGGCGGATGTGGTCAGCTTTGCCGATGCCATTGCTCTGGTTCAGCAGCGCGGCAAGCTGATGCAGGAAGCGGTGCCCGCGGGGCAGGGCGGTATGGCCGCCATTATCGGGCTCGAAGACGACGCCATTATCAAGGCGTGTGAACAGGGCGCTGAAGGAGAAGTCGTGGCGCCGGTCAACTTCAATTCGCCGGGGCAGGTGGTCATCGCCGGGGCCTCGGCCGCCGTCGATCGCGCCATGGCCCTCTGTAAAACGGCGGGCGCCAAACGTGCCCTGGCTCTGCCGGTCAGCGCCCCATTCCACACCAGTCTCATGCAGCCGGCCGCGGACGGTCTGGCCCCCAAAATTGCTGAGACCGAGTTCCGTGCGCCGACGATTCCTGTGATTCATAATGTGCACGCCAAAAGTGAAACGGATCCGGAGGCGATCAAGCGCCTGATGATCGAGCAGATCTACAGCCCCGTGCTATGGGTCGACTGTGTCCGCGCTCTGGCCAACAGTGGCGTTTCCAGCACGGTTGAGTGTGGGCCGGGCAAAGTGCTCTCGGGCCTCAATAAGCGTATCGATAAATCGCTGAACACGTTTTCCATTGAATCGCCTGAAGACCTCCAGGCGGTACTGCAACAGACCAAAGGGGAATAACACCCATGAACAATCTTGAGGGTAAGGTAGCGCTGGTTACCGGTGCCAGTCGGGGCATTGGCGCCGCTGTCGCCGAGCAACTGGGCGCTGCGGGCGCTGTGGTGGTGGGTACCGCGACCAGCCAGGCCGGTGCCGACCGGATTACTGAGCGTCTGGCGTCCCAGGGCGTCACCGGCGAAGGTATGGTGCTCAATGTGACCGATGCCGAGTCGGTCGCATCGGTGCTGGCGGACATGAAGGCGCGGCACGGTCTGCCCGCGATTCTGGTGAACAATGCCGGTATCACCAAGGATAATCTGCTGATGCGGATGAACGACGAGGAGTGGTTTGATGTGATCAACACCAATCTGAGCGCCGTCTACCGCCTGAGCAAAGCGGTGCTTCGCGGCATGATGAAGGCCCGCTGGGGGCGCATCATCAACATCAGCTCCGTGGTCGGTGCCATGGGCAATCCTGGCCAGTCCAACTATGCGGCCAGTAAGGCCGGAGTTGCCGGATTTGCAAGATCACTGGCCGCTGAGGTAGGCTCGCGGGGTATTACGGTTAACACCGTGGCGCCGGGGTTCATCGATACCGATATGACCCGTGCTCTGCCGGAAGAGCAGCGCAATCAGTTGCTCGACAAGATCCCTCTTGGCCGTCTGGGCCAGCCTGAGGAGATTGCCTCTGTGGTTGCCTTCCTGGCGAGTGATGCCGGAGGTTACGTCAGCGGCGAGACGATACATGTCAACGGGGGCATGTATATGGCGTAATGGCTTTGGTTAACCTTTTGATTTTTAATGGGTTTTTGTAAAAATCAAAGAAAATTGGCCATATCCGTTACAACCCGGGGCAATTCGATGTAAAATGCGCGTCGATTTTGTCCGTAGCTTAATCTAAGGAGTCTTTCCGGGTATTACCGGTATTTCCGGGTCCGGTATTGGCTTCGTCGATACTACCTACTAGGAGTTATATAACATCATGAGCAGCATTGAAGAACGGGTTAAAAAAATTGTTGCCGAGCAACTGGGTGTGAAAGAAGAAGAAGTTAAAAACGAAGCTTCTTTCGTCGAAGATCTGGGTGCCGACTCTCTCGATACCGTCGAGCTGGTAATGGCTCTGGAAGAGGAATTCGAAACCGAAATTCCTGACGAAGAAGCCGAGAAGATCACCACTGTTCAGTTGGCTATCGATTACATCAATGCCAACCTGGCGTAATCTTCAAGCTGGTTGATTACCGTCTTCCGAAAAGCCGTATTATTGTGAAATAGTACGGCTTTTTCTTTTGCTTATTGCCGTCCCGGACGGCGATAATGCCGGATCACACTCGGGCCCGGGCCGGCCCTCGCTGCACCGCAGCGGGAGCCGGCCCGGGTTCGGTGATTGTCATTTTTGTCGGAGAGCTTTCAAGGTGTCGCGCAAACGAGTCGTAGTTACCGGGCTGGGTATGGTCAGTCCATTGGGAAATACTGTTGCTGACAGCTGGCGAGGAATCGTCAATGGTGTCAGCGGGGCAGCCCCGATCAGCCATTTTGACCCCTCGGCTTTCACCACCCGCTTCAGCGCATCGGTGAAGGACTTTTCTGTCGATGGCTACTACCCGGTAAAAGACGCTCGTAAAATGGACGCGTTCATTCAGTACGGCATGGTCGCCGGTATCCAGGCGATGCGGGACTCCGGCCTCGAGGTGGATGAAGCGAACAGTCACCGGATGGGGGTTTCCATCGGTTCCGGCATCGGTGGGATCGGTTCCATCGAAGACGGTGCGCTGATGATCGAGCACAAGGGCCCGCGTCGTATTTCGCCGTTCTTTGTGCCCGGCGCCATCATCAATATGATCTCGGGCAACCTGTCGATCATGTACGGCCTGCGCGGCCCGAACATTGCCATCACCACCGCCTGCACCACCGGTACCCACAGTATCGGNTATGCGGCGCNCAGCATCATGTATGACGAGTGCGATGTGATGCTTGCCGGCGGTGCCGAAATGGCCACCACTCCTGTGGGCCTGGGCGGTTTNGCCGCGGCGCGCGCGCTGTCCACNCGCAATGATGCCCCNGAAGCGGCCANCCGCCCCTGGGACAAAGATCGNGATGGNTTTGTGCTGGGCGATGGTGCCGGGGTNATGGTGCTCGAAGAGTACGAACATGCCAAGGCGCGCGGCGCGAAAATNTATGCCGAGCTGGTGGGTTTTGGTATGAGNGGCGACGCNTACCATATGACNTCACCGCCCGCCGATGGCGCCGGTGCGGCGCTGTCGATGCGCAACGCCATCCGCGATGCCGGNATTCNGACNGAGGCGATCAACTACATCAACGCCCACGGCACCTCCACTCAGGCGGGCGACCGGGCGGAGTGNCAGGCCGTGAAGAGCGTCATGGGGTCNGCCGTGGACCAGGTGGCGGTAAGCTCTACCAAGTCCATGATCGGTCACCTNNTGGGTGCCGCCGGCGCGGTGGAAGCCATTTTCAGCGTTCTGGCCATTCGGGATCAGGTGGCGCCGCCGACCATCAACCTCGACAATCCGGATGAAGGTTGTGATGATATCAANCTGGTGCCGAATACCGCCCAGGAGCGCAAGATTGACGCGGTTCTGTCCAACTCCTTCGGNTTTGGTGGCACCAACGGTTCGTTGATNTTCCGCAACATTTANCCGGCTGGTGGTCCCTAGTGGTCCATACGGCTGAAAGTTACAGAATTAGCCGCATGGACCACTGCTCGAACGCCGGAGTGTGCTGCACTCCGGCGTTTTTGTGTCCGNTTTTGGTAGACTCCCTGTATGACAGATTCAGAAGTGATCACACTGACCAACGGTGAATTTGGCGCGACGCTTTCTCCCCTGGATCGCGGCCTGGCCTATGGTGACGGTTTATTCGAAACNGCCAGGGTGCGCGNCGGCCNGGTACCACTCTGGTCNTTCCATCGGCAGAGGCTGATCGCCGGCGCCCGGAGGCTGGGTCTGGTTCTGGATACCGANCGCCTCGAACGGGAGCGGGAGCGNTTACTCGCNCGCCTGCCGNCTGTGGACGGNANNCTCAAGTTGGTCGTTACCCGTGGCGTCGGTGGCAAGGCTTATCAGCCTCCGAAACACCCGCAGATCAGTTATTGCTGGCAATTGCGTCNCGGCGTCTCACCCGCCTGGCAGNAGGGNNGGGACGGTGTGGTGCTCCACGAGTGTCGNCACCGNCTGGGGGATAATCCGGTATTGGCNGGCATGAAGCACCTGAATCGCCTGGAGTATGTGCTNGCCCGNATGGAATGGGACGACGAATACCCTGAGGGGCTGCTGAGCGATGCGGCNGGGNATATCATCGAGGGCACCNTGAGTAACGTCTTCNTCCGCCTGGANGATGGCTGGTGGNCCCCGCGCCTNGACCGNAATGGTGTNGCNGGTGTCATNCGTCGCCTGATCATGGAGGTCCTGGGGCCACAGCTGGACCTGGTGGTTCAGGAGGGCCAGGTGACCCGTGAGGCTCTGATCGGGGCCCGGGAATGGTTTNTCTGCAATAGCGTGTTTGGCATCTGGCCNGTGACCGGGTTGGCGCCCGGTGGCGAAACNTGGACGGTCGGCCCTCAGACCCGGCAATTACAGAGCTGCTTTGAGCATTGGCTGGCCGATAACAGAAATCTGAAGGAGGTGCCGTGAAGCGGCTGTTGGGGAAACTGATTATTTTGGGTGTGCTGCTCGCCGGCGGGCTTGCCGCTTACGGGTACCACTGGCTGAACAGCCCGCTGGCATTGCCGGAGNATGGCCTGCGCCAGGAGCTCACCCGGGGGGAGACGCTGAGCCATCTGACNTCAGAGCTTGGCGCCCAGGGCATTNTGCGTCATCCCCGGGCGCTGCGATTGTATGCGCGNCTGACTGAGCAGACCGGGGTTCATGCNGGCGAGTANCACCTTCGCCCCGGGNTGACNCCCCGCACGNTGCTGGAGCAACTCAANGCNGGTGAGGTTGTNCTTCATNANGTGACCCTGATTGAGGGTTGGACCTTTGCTCAGGCCCTGGCCGCACTNCACAGCGAGGANACCATTGTCGCGGANCTCAANGGNCTGANCCGCGAGCAGCAANTGGCNCGNCTCGNGCTGGATGTGGCGCATCCTGAGGGCTGGTTTTTTCCGGACACCTACCGGTTTGCTCGGGGCACCAGCGACGTTGAGCTGTTGCGCAGAGCGCATCGGATCATGCGTGAGGAACTTGAGCGGGTGTGGTCGCAGCGGGCCGACGGCCTGCCCTATGAGACGCCCTATGAGGCATTGATCATGGCGTCACTCATCGAGCGGGAAACCGGGGCGCCCTGGGAGCGGGAAGAGATTGCCGGGGTGTTTGTACGCCGCCTGAACCGTGGGATGCGTCTGCAGACGGATCCCACCGTGATCTATGGTATGGGGGATCGGTACGAAGGGCGGCTGACCCGCCGGGATCTGAGAGCGCCGACGCCCTACAACACCTACACCAACTCCGGCCTTCCTCCCACCCCGATCGCGCTGCCCGGGCGCGAAGCCCTGGCGGCGGCGGTCAATCCGGCGCCTGGAACGGCACTCTATTTTGTGGCCAAGGGCGATGGTACCCATGTGTTTTCTGACACCCTGGAGGCTCACAACAAAGCGGTGCGCGAATATCAATTGCAGCGACGGGAAGATTACCGCTCCTCCTTGCAGGCCGCGCCCTGATCCTGACATTCCGGGAGCGGTGGGGCACCGGTTCGCTAGGAAAAACCGGGGGGAGTGTTTACAATAGGCCGCTTTTCAAACCAATCTGATAGCCCGTTTTACCGGGCTTTCGCAATCTTCGGGACACTCGAATTCAACCGAGACCAATGGGAACGCAAGTCGTATGAGCGATCATTCGCCCGCCACGGGCAAAGACACCAAAGACACTGCGGGTACTGCAGAAAACCGCGCACCGGAAAAGCCCCTGCATTTTATTCAGCAGATCATCCGCAAGGATATTGAATCGGGCCAGGTGCAACAGGTGGTGACCCGGTTCCCCCCGGAGCCCAACGGCTATCTTCACATCGGACATGCGAAATCCATCTGCCTGAACTTCGGTATGGCGGAGGAGTTTGGCGGTGTCTGTCATCTGCGTTTCGACGATACTAACCCGGAAAAAGAAAACGAAGAGTATGTCAACGCGATCAAGGCGGATGTCCAGTGGCTCGGTTTTGAATGGGGCGGCCCGGTTCGCTATACCTCCGACTATTTCCAGAATCTTTACGACTGGGCGCTGCACCTGATTCGTGAAGGCAAGGCCTATGTCTGTGACCTGAGTCCGGATCAGGCGCGCGAGTATCGCGGCACGCTCACCGAGCCCGGCCGCAACAGCCCCTATCGGGATCGCTCCGTAGAGGAGAACCTGGAGCGCTTTGAAAAAATGCGTCGCGGTGAATTCGCGGAAGGTGAGTGTGTACTGCGTGCCAGAATTGATATGGCGGCGCCAAACATGAATTTGCGCGATCCGATCATTTACCGCATTAAAAAGGCGCGCCATCACCACACCGGGGACACCTGGAGCATCTATCCGTCCTACGATTTCGCTCATGGGCAGAGTGACGCCCTGGAAGGGATTACCCATTCCATTTGCACCCTCGAATTCGAAGATCACCGGCCTTTGTATGACTGGTTTATCGAGAATCTCCCGGTGCCCGCCAGACCCCGACAGTACGAGTTCGCGCGCCTCAATGTGAATTACACCATCACCAGCAAGCGCAAACTGAAACAGCTGGTGGATGAAGGGCATGTTGATGGTTGGGACGACCCTCGCATGCCCACCATTTCCGGTATGCGTCGGCGCGGCTACCCGCCGGAAGCACTGCGTAATTTCTGCACCGCGATTGGCGTTACCCGGTCCGATAGTGTCGTGGATGTCGGCATGCTCGAGTATGCCGTGCGTGATCATCTGGACAAGAACGCGCCGCGCGCCATGTGTGTATTGCACCCGCTGAAGGTGACATTGACCAACTACCCGTCGGATCGCATCGAGGAAATGCGCGCGCCAGGGCATCCGAACCGGGATGACTTCAGTGAGCGTGTATTGCCGTTTACCCATACGCTATACATTGAACAGGATGACTTCCGCGAGGAAGCCAACAAGAAGTACAAGCGGTTGGTGCTGGGCAAGCGTGTGCGCTTGCGCAATGCGTATGTGATTGAGGCCGATGAAGCCATCAAGAACGATGAAGGCGAAGTGATCGAGGTTCGGGCGCGCATCATCGAGGATACACTGGGTAAAGACCCGCAGGACGGCGTCAAACCCAAAGGCGTAATCCACTGGGTGTCGGCCACCCATCACCTCAACTGCGAAGTCCGCCTGTACGACCGTCTGTTCAGCGACCCGTCACCGGATTCGGGCGGCAAAGACTTCCTGCAGGCGATCAACCCGGACAGTCTCAAAATTCTGGAAAACTGCAAGGCGGAGATCAGCCTGGCGGGAGCCAAAGTGGGTAACCATTTTCAGTTTGAGCGCTCCGGCTATTTCTGCCTGGACAGCAAGTATTCCACCATCGACAAGCCCGTGTTCAACCGCACCATCGAGTTGCGCGACACCTGGGCCAAAATGGATCAACAGTAATTCACTATGACTCTGCATCTGTACAACACGCTGACGCGACAGAAAGAAGCCTTTCAACCCATTCAGCCGGGCAAAATTTCCATGTATGTCTGTGGGGTGACGGTGTATGACTACTGCCACCTCGGGCACGCTCGTGTGCTGGTGGTGTTTGATGTGATTGCCCGCTTTCTGCGCAGTCAGGGTTGGGATCTGACCTACGTCCGCAATCTGACCGATATCGATGACAAGATATTGCGGCGGGCGGAGGAGAACGGTGAGCCCTATCAGAGTCTTACCTCCCGGTTCATCGATGCCGCTCACGAAGACGAGGCCAAGCTGGGTATTGTTCCTCCCGATGTCGAGCCACGGGCAACCGCTCATATCGACGATATTCTCGCCATGGTGCAGACCCTGATTGACAAGGATTTTGCTTACGCGGCGAGCAACGGTGATGTCTATTATCGGGTGAGCCGATTCAAGGACTACGGGCGGCTGAGCAACAAGAATCCCGACGAGCTGCTCGCCGGTGCCCGCATTGATGTGGATGAGGCCAAAGAAGACCCGCGTGATTTTGCTCTGTGGAAACACGCCGAGGCCGATGAGGCCGGATGGGATTCACCCTGGGGGCGAGGTCGTCCGGGCTGGCATATTGAGTGCTCAGCCATGAGTAAACACTGCCTGGGTGAGCATTTCGATATTCACGGCGGTGGCCCCGATCTGCCGTTTCCGCACCACGAAAATGAAATCGCCCAAAGCGAAGCCGCCAACGGTTGCCACTACGTGAATTACTGGATTCATGCCGGTGCCTTACGGGTGGACGGTGAAAAAATGTCCAAGTCCCTGGGCAACTTCTTTACCATCCGCGATGTGCTGGAGAAGTATCACCCGGAGGTGGTCCGCTATCTGTTGATTGGCAGTCACTACCGCAGTCCGATCAATTATTCCGAGGACAGTCTGGTCGAGGCGCGCACCGGGCTGGAGCGCTTCTATGGCGCACTGCGTGATTACGCGGAGGTTGAGCCCGCCTCGATGGAGGATCTGGAAGGCAGTGCTTATTATCGGGACTTCGTTTCGGCGATGAACGATGATTTCAACACCCGCCTGGCGTTAGCCGTCATGTACGATCTGGTTCGCGATCTGAACAGTGAGTCCGACTCCGACAAGGCGCGGGCCATGGCCGCCGAGCTGAAGGCGCTGGGCGCTGTGTTCGGACTGCTGCAGGATCAGCCGGATCGGTTTCTACAGGCCGGTGGTGCCGATGCGATCGGTGCCGAGCAGGTTGAAGCGCTGATTGCCGAGCGTGCTGATGCCAAGAAGGCGAAGAATTTTGCCCGGGCGGATGAAATCCGCGACCAGCTTCAGGCGCAGGGAGTGGTGCTTCTGGACTCACCCAGTGGAACCCAATGGCGCCGGGAATAAGTCCTGTCCCATCGTCCGGAACGAAGCGCCAGCAGAGGTAAACTATGAAGTCTTTTCGAGCCACCTACCGTCGGTACCGCACCCTGTGGGTCAGCCTTCTGGCCTGCGCCGCGTTTCTGGCGTTGGCGGTGTACGGATGGGGGGTGAGTCTGCAGGACCTGGCCAACACGCTGTGGGTGGCAGCGGTTCTACTGGCGGGGCTGATTATTGCCGCGGCCATCCTGGGCTTTGTGCTGTTCAGGGTGCGCCGCTGGCGGGAGCGCCGCCAGCGCTAGTGCGTGGTCAGTTGGTGGCGGGGACGCGCTTGACCCGAAGCCAGGAAATCATTTTGTCCGTCAGTTCCCGGGTCTCAAACTGGTAACCGTCAATCGCAAAGCCGATATGCGCGTCCGGAATACTTTCAAGGTATTCCATCGCCAGACCGTTCAGCGTCTTGGGTCCGTCCTGCGGTAAGTCCCAATCCAAAGCGCGATTGATGTCCCGAATGAAAGTGCCGCCGTCAATCAGGTAGGTGCCGTCATCCTGGGGCTGAATATCCTCATCGGATTCCTCGGCGGAATTGGTGGTGAAGTCGCCGACGATTTCCTCCAGAAGATCCTCCAGCGTCACCAGTCCCTGTACCTCGCCGTACTCGTCAACCACTAATGCCATGCGGCACTTCTGTTGCTGGAAGTTCAGCAGTTGGGTGTGCAACGGTGTTGCTTCCGGGACGAAATAGGGCTCGTTCGCAAACTGGCGAATATCATCGAGAGTGACACTGTCATCCGTACCGCGAATGAAGCGGGCCGCATTGCGCAGGTGCAGAATACCGACCACGTTATTGATGTCCCCTTCAAACAGGGGCAGGCGGGTGTACTCACTGGTGCGAATCTGTTCCAGCAGGTCGGCCACGGGTAGCGTCAGGTCCAGGCCTTCGACCTCGTTGCGGGGGATCATGATGTCTTCAACCGTGGACTTTTCCAGGTCGAGAATATTCAAGAGCATCCCCTGATGCTGATCGGGGATCAGGTCTCCGGCTTCATCGACCACGGTTCTCAACTCCTCGGGGTTGAGATGCTCCACGCCGCTGTGCGCTTTATGGATGCCGAATACCCGCGAAATGCTCTTGGAGATGCCGTTCACCAGATAGACGGCGGGCGCGAGCACCACAGACAGAGGCTTGAGGAACCAGCTGGAAAAAAAGGCGAAACGCTCGGGATACAGGGCGGCGAGGGTCTTGGGTGTGACTTCCGCAAACACCAGCATGACAAAGGTCAGGATCAGGCCCGCAGCGGCAATACCGGCATCGCCGTAGAGGCGAACACCGATGACGGTGGCGATGGAGGCGGCAAAAATATTGACCAGGTTGTTGCCGATCAGAATCAGGCCGATCAACTTGTCGGGAGTCTTCAGAAGGCCAGTCACGCGAATCGCCCGATGATCACCTTTTTTGGTCAGGTGCTTCAGGCGGTACCGGTTGATGGACATCATCCCGGTTTCCGAGCTGGAGAAGAACGCGGAGAGGACCAACAGTCCGATGAGCGCGGCAAACAGTATTTCTAGCGGTGCTTCGTTCAAGGCGACTTATGCCCATTCTGCTGCGAGGCCGGGTATCTTGAAGCAGAACTCCCCCCGAATCAATAGTCAGACGGCCCCGAGAATCAGCTCCAACACCAACTTGCTACCAAAATACGCCAGCATCAGCAGCAGAAAGCCGCCCAGCGTCCAGCGGATGGCGGTATAGCCCCGCCAGCCCAGGTAGTGACGGCCTCCAAGTAGCACGCTGTAGATGACCCAGGCGGCGAGTGAGAACACCGTCTTGTGGGCCAGGTGCTGGGCAAAGAGGTCGTCAAGAAACACAAAGCCGGAAATGATCGACAGGGTCAGCGCCAGGTGACCGGCCCAGAGCAACTCGAACAGCAGGGCCTCCATGGTCTGCAGCGGCGGGAGCAGGCGCACCCGGCCGGTGGGGTGGCGGTGCTTCAGTTGGTGATTCTGCCAGGCCAGAAGCAGCGCCTGCAGGGTGGCGATGGTCAGAAGGCTGTAGGCCAGAATCGACAGGAGCACATGACTGGCCAGGGTGTAATCGAGCACCAGTGGGTGCCCCGACGCATTGCGCCCCAGTAACGAGGCGATGATGCCCAGGGCGGACAGCGGCAATAGCAGAATGAACAGATTGTGCAGGGGTTTGCGCAGGCTGCTCAGCAGGACCACGGCGTTGATGACCCAGAACAGTAGCGAGGAGACCCGGAAAAAGCCCAGTTCGATAGCCCGTGGTAGCGCGACCAGTTGATAAACCCCGATGCCATGGACGACCAGTGCCACGGCGACCGCAATAAGCAGGTGGCGGCGGTGGGGCTCCCGGCCCTGAAGCAGGGTCCAGATCAGATAGGCTCCGGTGAGCAGGTACAGTGCCGCCGCCAGGCTGTTGAGGAGCAGGGTGGTCATAGTCAGGGGGCGTCCTCGTATGAGCGTTGATATCCAGTGGTTTCCGGTGGGTAGCAGTGTGTCACAAGGTGTCGTCAAAGAGAAGCGGAAGGCTTCTCATTCTCCCGTCAGCCGGGGGCTGGGCCTCGTCGGCCCCATCGGCTGGACCCGGGCCCCACCTTTGGGGGTATAATCGCGCCCATCATTGATCTGCTGTCGAGAGTAACCATGTTCAATACGCTGAGTGATCGCTTATCCGATAGTCTGCGCCGGGTGACCGGCAAGGCCCGGCTGACCGAAGATAATATCAAAGACACCCTGCGGGAGGTGCGCAAAGCGCTGTTGGAGGCGGATGTTGCGCTGCCGGTTGTGAAGACCTTCGTCGCCCAGGTCCGTAGCAAGGCGCTGGGACAGCAAATCAGCAAGGCGCTCAACCCGGGCGAGCAATTCCTGAAGATCGTCCAGGAAGAGCTGGTGTCCGTGATGGGGGCTGCCAACGAGACTCTCGATCTGGCGGTCAAGCCTCCGGCGGTGATCCTGATGGCGGGCCTTCAGGGGGCCGGTAAAACCACCTCTGTGGCCAAGCTGGCTCGCTACCTCAAAGAGCGGGAAAAGAAAAAGGTGCTGGTGGTCAGTGCCGACGTTTACCGTCCCGCGGCCATCAAGCAGTTGGAAACCCTGGCCGAAGAAGTGGGCGTGGACTTTTTCCCCTCCACCGCCGAACAGAAGCCGGTGGCGATTGCCGATGCCGCGATCGCACACGCGCGCAAGCAGTTCGCGGACGTGGTCATTGTTGACACCGCGGGCCGGTTGCATATTGACGATACCCTGATGGAAGAGATTCAGGCGTTGCACAAGGCCGTCAATCCGGCCGAGACCCTCTTTGTGATCGACGCCATGATCGGTCAGGATGCGGTCAACACGGCCAAGGCGTTCAATGAGGCGCTGCCATTGACGGGTGTGGTGCTGACCAAAGCCGACGGCGATGCGCGCGGCGGTGCAGCGCTCTCGGTCCGTCAGGTAACCGGCAAACCGATCAAGTTCCTCGGCACGGGTGAGAAAGTGGATGCGCTCGAGCCGTTCCACCCGGACCGTATTGCCTCGCGTATTCTCGGCATGGGCGACCTGATGTCGCTGATCGAACAGGCCGAGCAGAAAATTGATAAGGACAAGGCGGACAAGCTGGTCAAAAAGGTCAAAAAGGGTCAGCGTTTCGACCTGGAAGATTTGCGGGATCAGCTCCAGCAGATGCAGAGCATGGGTGGCCTGGGCTCCATGATGGAGAAGCTGCCCGGCATGGGCAATATGGCCCAGCTGGCGCAACAGAATAACCTGACCTCCCAGTTCAAAGTCATGGAAACCATCATCGATTCCATGACGCCCTTCGAGCGCCGCAATCCGGACCTGCTCAGCGGCTCTCGCAAGCGTCGGATCACCATGGGGTCGGGCACCCAGATTCAGGACCTCAACCGGTTGCTGAAGCAGTATAAGCAGATGTCCAAAATGATGAAAAAAATGAAAGGCGGCGGCATGAACAAGATGATGCGCGGCATGGGTGGCATGATGGGCGGTGGCGGCGGTATGCCCGGTGCCGGCGGCGGCCAGTTGCCCCCGGGGTTCCGTCGCTGATGCGCCGGACAATGCGCGCCTTCAAAACGCTGGCATTGATGGCGCTGGCGTTGTCATCCGTCACTGCCTGCCAGTCATTTCGCACGCCGGCTGAACAGCAGACGGGCCCAGCGCTGTCGGAGTTTCAGGGCAGCTGGCGGGTCGTGGCGCTGAGCGGTGATGATCTGGACTCCTCGAGTCATGCGTTTGTCGAGTTTTCTGAGCCGCCGCGGCTTACCGGAAACGGTGGCTGCAATCGCTTCTTTGGTGTCTATCAGTACGACGAATCCGGGCTGCGTATCGACTCGTCTCTGGGCAGCACCCGGATGGCTTGCGCTGCGCCGGTGATGGCACAGGAGGCGCGGATGTTTGAACTCTTGCCTCAGGCCATCGCCGTCCAGTTGACCGGGTCCGATGTGTTGGTTCTGAAAGATGCCGACGGTACCGAGTTGCTGCGCGCGACTCGACAGCCCTGAGGGCAGGGCGAGCGCAATGCTTTTTTTTGATACCGAGTATCTGATTCGGCGGCCACTGACCGACGTGTTTTCCTGTCTCAGCGACTTCCAACGCTATCTGATGCAGCTGCCCGAATTTTATGGTGCGCATCTTACAACCGACGACAGCTCCATCGCGCCGGGCAAGGTGTACTGGATCAGTGTGCCCGAGGCCGATTATGCATATCGTACCCGGTTGGAGCTGATCGAAGTGTGCTCGCCGGAGCGTCTGGTTTACGACTATCAGTACACCGCTCTTGAGAACGATACACCTCTTTCTGCCAAAGAAGGGCCAATGCCCTGGGATCGGGCCCGAGTCGCATTGACCTGCTCGGCCTGTGAAGAGGGCACTCGGGTCTCGGCCCAGATGTGGGTGTTTGGCGTGCAGGGGTTTTTGGCTCGCTGGAAAGTCAACGCACTCAAAACCACGAGCGCCCGCGCACAGAAAAGCGCCAATGACAATATGGTGCGGGTTATTGAAAACCTGCTCGACGATAGCGCCGCCGATCGCTGAGTCACTCAGACGACGGCGAGCGGCACTCTCCTTCTACGAAACCGATCACCCCGTCTTTCGCACACGCGCTACAGGCATTGCCGAACGTGCGTTTCTGACCGGCGCCCGCCGACGTTTCTGTCGCCCACTCTTTGCTTGATGTCACCCCGTCGTCTTTTGGAGCAAGCTGGAAATAGCCGCAAACCGGATCATACTGCTGGGTGCAGACGTCGGGTCGCTCTTGCGGGCACGTGGTCAGATCTTCCGGTAGTGCCGGGGCCGGCTGCTCGTTCGCGGACCCTCCCTGACAGGCGGTCAGAGTGACCACCAGGGATCCGGTCAAAAGTACCTTAAGGCCGAGACCCGTCCTGGTTGTGCAAGCGGTGGCCTGCTCCGTGTCCGGGTCTGTGTTAACATTTGTTTCTTTGATAATCGTTGCAGGTGTCATGGTGAAAAAACGCCCCATTTATCTTCCGTTCGCGGGTCCGGCTTTGTTGGAAGCCCCACTGTTAAACAAGGGTAGCGCCTTCAGCACCCAGGAACGTCAACACTTCAATCTGGAAGGTCTGCTGCCCTACAGTATTGAAACGATTGAAGAGCAAAAGGCGCGCGCCTACGAGCAATTGTGCTCGTTTCATAACGACATTGACAAGCACATTTACCTGCGCAATATTCAGGATACCAACGAGACATTGTATTTTCGGTTGGTCGTGGATCACCTGGAAGAGGTGATGCCGCTGATTTACACGCCGACGGTGGGCCAGGCCTGTCAGCAATTTTCCAAAATCTATCGCCGCAAGCGCGGCCTGTTCATCACTTATCCCGACCGGGAGCGCATGGATGACATGCTGCAAAATGCCACCAAGCAGAAGGTCAAAGTGATCGTGGTCACCGACGGTGAGCGTATCCTCGGCCTGGGCGATCAGGGTATTGGTGGAATGGGGATTCCGATCGGCAAGTTGGCACTTTATACCGCCTGCGGTGGTATCAGTCCGGCCTACACCTTGCCGGTTGTTCTGGATGTGGGCTGTAATAATCAGTCCCTGATCAACGACCCCATGTACATGGGATGGCGTCACGAGCGCATCACCGGCGATGAGTACTATGCGTTTGTGGATCAATTTATCGAAGCGGCGCGCGTGCGCTGGCCCGATGCCCTGATCCAGTTCGAGGATTTTGCCCAGGGCAACGCGACGCCGTTGCTCGAGCATTACAAGGACCGAATCTGCTGTTTCAACGATGATATCCAGGGCACCGCGTCGGTGACCGTGGGCACGCTACTGGCGGCCTGTAAGGCCAAGGGCGAGTCCCTTGCCAAGCAGACGTTTGTGTTTGCCGGTGCTGGCTCCGCCGGGTGCGGGATCGCGGAACAGATCATTGTCCTGATGATGCAGGAAGGTTTGAGCGAGGCGCAGGCCCGTGGTCGGATCTACATGCTGAACCGTTCCGGTCTGTTGCGCTCGGGGTCGGAGAATGTGCGCAGCTTCCAGAAGCCGCTGTGCGTTCCGGATGAGCAGGTCGCCGATTGGGATCTGTCCAATAGCAAAAATCCCGACCAGATCAGTCTGTTGGATGTGGTACGCAACGCCAACCCGACGGTGCTGGTCGGTGTGTCCGGTCAGCCGGGGCTGTTTACCAAGGCGGTTATTGAAGCCATGCAGGCTCATTGTGAGCGGCCGGTGGTGCTACCGCTGTCGAACCCGACCTCCCAGGTGGAAGCCCAGCCGGTAGATATTCTCCGCTGGACCAGCGGCAAGGCTATCGTTGCGACTGGCAGTCCCTTCAAGCCGGTGGATATGGCGGGGCAGCGTCACGAGATTGCCCAGTGCAATAACAGCTACATCTTTCCCGGGGTCGGGCTGGGGGTTGTGGCCGCAAAAGCGTCACGGATTACCGACAATATGATGGTCGCGGCCAGTCGGGCATTGGCCGAGAGTTCTCCGATGGTAAAAACCGGCCAGGGAGCACTGCTGCCTCCGCTGGGTGAGATCCGCTCGGTGAGCCAGGTGATTGCCCGGGCGGTCTTCCGGCAGGCGGTTGAAGACGGTGTTGCCATGCCGGTACCGGAGGAGGTAATGGATCAGAAAATTGCGAGCAACTTCTGGGAACCGGAGTATCGTGATTATCGCCGAACCTCCTTTTAAGCTGTTAGACTATGGTTTTGTAAAATTAACCGACTACCTTGTGTGAGGCAAAATCAATGGATTACGAAAGTGCTAAGGCCAGCATATTGGCGAAACCTGAAGCGGTAGAACTGCAACCGGCAGGACCGGGCGTGGCGTCTTTCAAAGTGTGCCATAAACTGTTTGCGACCCTCGCCGAGGGAGAAGATGGCGTGCCTTACATCAACCTGAAGTGTGAGCCGAATCGGGCCCAGGAACTTCGGGATACCTATCCGGCCATTCAGCCGGGTCATCGTATGAATAAAGTCCACTGGAATAGTGTGATTCTGGATGGCAGTGTGCCCGAGGATCTGATCCTGGAACTGATCGATCACTCCTACGAACGAGTCGTCGAAAACCTCCCTCCGGCCGACCAGCAACGGCTCCTCGGTCGCTGACCGTCACATTCCGGGCAGGGTGGTAGAGTGAGTCAGACGGATCGTGACCCCGAAGCTATCGCGCTGGGAGAAAGGCTTCGCCTGGTGCGGGAGCTGAACGGGCTGTCCCAGCGCGAATTGGCCCGTCGCGCCGGTGTGACCAACAGCAATATTTCCCTGATCGAACAGGGCCAGATCAGCCCTTCGGTGGGGTCTCTGGCAAAGCTGCTCGACGCCATCCCCCTCTCTCTGGCGCAATTTTTCGCATTGGACACCCGAGCCCCCTTGGGCATCGTCCTGACCCGCGATCAGGTGATTCGCTCAGAACACCCCGAGTTGGGGTTGGTGATAGAGCGCTTCCCCCGATCTGACTGTCACTCCCTGTCACTTGAACGCCTGCAGTTTGCTCCCGGCGCAGACACGGGGGCCGAGCCCTGGCAACTGTCCTCAGCGCGATCCGGTTGGTTGCTGTCGGGCCGTCTAGAGTTGACTCTGGGGGTTCGCTGCTACACTTTGAACGAGGGCGATGGCTGCCAACTGCCCCAGGGGCAGTGGTTCCGTGTGCGCAATACCGGCTCGGTGCCGGCCATCGCGGTAGTGGCCCGCGGGGCGGATTGTCCAGTGCCGTTGACTCCGACCACACCTTTCGACCACGACCAATAGAGACTGTAGGTATGTATCAGGGACACACATTGAAGCTTGTCATGCTCGATGACGGTATCGCCGAGCTGGTGTTCGATCTGCAAGGTGAGTCGGTCAACAAATTCGGCCGGCAGACCGTTGTTGAATTAAGCGAAGCGCTTGATGCGCTTGCCGCGGCGACGCCCTCGGAGTTGAAAGGGCTGTTGATCAGCAGCGCCAAGCCGGCACTGATGGTCGGTGCGGATATCGGCGAGTTCCAGGGATTTTTTGCCTCCGGCGAGCAGGCCGTGAAGGATTATCTGGCGAGCAACAACCGCAACTTCAATCGCCTCGAAGATCTCCCGGTTCCCGTGGCCATAACGATTGACGGCTATGCGCTGGGCGGTGGCCTGGAGCTGTGTCTGGCCTGCGATTATCGGGTAATGACGCCCTCGGCCCGGATCGGACTTCCCGAAACCCAGTTGGGCATTATCCCGGGGTGGGGTGGCACGGTCCGGTTGCCCCGGCTGGTGGGCGTGGATACCGCTGCGGAGTGGATTGCCAGTGGCCGACAGTGGGATGGCAAAGCCGCGCTGAAAGCCGGTGTGGTGGACGCCGTTGTGGAGAGCGGCAAACTGCGGGAGGCGGGTTTGCATGTCCTGAAAGAATGTCATGAGGGTCGGTTTGACTATGCCGCCCGTCGAGCCGCCAAAACCGCGCCTCTCAAGCACAATCGGATTGAAGCCGCCATGGCGTTTGAAACGGCAAAGGCCGTGGTGGCCGCCCAGGCGGGGCGCCACTACCCAGCGCCAGTGGCGGCCATCGAGGTTATGGAAAAAGCGGCGGGCGAGGGCCGTGAGGCGGCACTGGCAATCGAGGCCGACACCTTTGCCCGCCTGGCGACCACAACCGTGGCCCAGGCTCTGGTGGGTATCTTTATCAATGATCAGTTGTTGGCTCGAAACGCCAAGCGCTGGCAGGCCGAGGACAAACAGGGTGTCTCGCGCGCGGCGGTCCTGGGCGCCGGGATCATGGGCGGCGGCATTGCCTACCAGTCGGCACTCAAGGGGGTGCCGATCAAAATGAAAGACATCGCCCGCAAAGGCTTGGAGCAGGGGCTGGAAGAAGCCAACCGGCTGTTGGTCAAGCGTGTCGAGAAAGGTCGCATGACCGCCAGTGCCATGGGCGAGGCGCTGAACCGGATTGAGCCGACCCTGGGGTACGACGGATTCGACGATGTGGATATGGTGGTCGAAGCGGTCGTGGAAAATACCAAAGTCAAACAGTCGGTGCTCGCCGAAACGGAGCGGGCGGTGGCCGAGTCCACCATCCTGGCCTCGAATACATCGACCATTTCCATCACCACGCTGGCCGAAGCGCTGAGCCGGCCAGAGAATTTCTGTGGGATGCACTTTTTCAATCCCGTGCATGCCATGCCGTTAGTGGAGATCATCCGGGGTGAGAAAACCTCCGATCGGGCCATTGCCCGAACGGTCGCCTATGCCAATCAGTTGGGCAAAAAACCCGTTGTGGTCAATGATTGTCCGGGTTTTCTGGTCAATCGCGTGCTGTTCCCCTATTTCGCGGGTTTCGCGCTACTGGTGCGCGACGGCGTCGATTACGAGCGGATTGATCGGGTCATGGAGCGCTGGGGTTGGCCGATGGGGCCCGCCTATCTGCTGGATGTGGTGGGACTGGATACGGCCATTCACGCCGAGCAGGTGATGGCCGACGCCTATCCGGATCGACTTCAGCGCGATTTCACCTCCTGTACCGAAGTGCTGTTTGACAGCGGGCGGTTGGGGCAGAAGAGCGCGGGCGGTTTTTACGATTACAGTGACGATCGCAAAGGGCGGCCGCAAAAACAGTCGAGCCCCCAGGCCCGGGAGTCTCTGGAGCCGATGGACAATACCGACCTGTCGGATGAAGCCATTGTGGCCCGAATGATGGTGCCGATGGTCACCGAGCTGGTTCGTTGCCTCGATGAGGGGATTGTCGCCTCGCCCGCCGAAGCCGATATGGCCATGGTGTACGGAACCGGCTTCCCTCCCTTTCGTGGCGGAGCGCTGCGCTGGGTCGATGCCGTTGGCCTCGACGCTTTCCGCGCCATGGCGGAACCCTGGGCTGACCTGACCCCGCTGTACCATCTACCCGATGGGCTTTTGCGCCGAATCGAGAGCGGCGAGCCTTTCTATCCTGTTGTTCCCTCTCAGGGAGGTGCCCAATGACCTTGCATCACCGAGACGCGGTTATTGTCGATTACGCCCGCAGCGCCATGGGGCGGTCCAAAAACGGCTGTTTCCGTTTCAGTCGGGCGGATGATATATCCGCCAGTCTGATCCAGGCGCTCTTGTCCCGCAACCCGGCCCTGGAGCCGGCGTCGGTCGATGACTTCATCTGGGGCTGTGTGCTGCAGCGCGAAGAGCAGGCCTTCAATATTGCCCGGAATATCTGGCTGCGGGCCGGTTTGCCTCACTCGGTACCGGCGCAAACCGTCAATCGTCTGTGTGGTTCTTCCATGGCGGCACTGCATACCGCGACCGCCAATATACGCGCCGGCCTGGGGGATGTTTACCTGATTGGTGGGGTAGAGCACTTGGGGCACCTGCCGATGTACGAGGCCATTGATCCGAACCCTCTGTTAGGGCTTTCGGTGGCCAAGGCGGCGGGAAATATGGGCGTTACCGCCGAATACCTGGCGCGCCTTCACGGCATCACCCGCTCGCAGATGGATGAGTTTGGCGCCCGCTCGCATCAGCGGGCGGCGGCCGCCCGGGCGCGTGGAAGCTTTACCCGGGAAATTGTCCCCGTGGCGGGGCACACTGAAGAGGGCTTTCCGATCATGGTGGCGGAAGACGAGACGATTCGTCCGGACACCACCGTAGAGGGGCTGGCGCAGTTGCGCCCGGTGTTCGATCCCAAGAATGGTCAGGTCACGGCTGGCACTTCGTCGCAACTGTCCGACGGCGCCTCGGCCATGGTGGTCATGTCCGCGGAGCGGGCCCAGGCTCTGGGGCTCAAGCCGCTGGCCCGGGTGGTGTCTATGGGGCTGGCGGGCGTGGACCCTTCCATCATGGGGTACGGGCCGGTTCCGGCCACCCAAAAGGCGCTGGACAGCGCCAATCTGACCATGGAAGACGTGGAGTGCGTGGAGCTCAATGAAGCGTTCGCCGCTCAGGCGCTGCCCGTGCTCAAGGATCTTCAACTGCTGGACGATATGGATCAGCGGGTGAACCTCAATGGTGGTGCCATCGCCCTGGGGCACCCCTTTGGTTGCTCCGGCACCCGCATCACCGGCTCTCTGCTCACCGCCATGACGGAGCAGGATATGACCTTGGGCGTGGCCACCATGTGCATCGGTCTGGGGCAGGGGATTAGCACCGTAATTGAGCGAATCAATTGAGCGCCCTCTAAAGGGGTCGATTTTCGTGCAGGTTCTGCTAGACTCCGTCGTCATTGTGACTCTCTGATGACGGCGGAGTGCGTTTGGTGGTCAATAGATTCGGTGCTCTGGCACCCGCGAACAGGCTGAGCGGCGCCCGTCCCTTCTTCGAAGGGCTGCGGAGTGCGTTGGCGTCGCTAATGCTCCTGTTCGTCGCGACGCTCTGGTCGGGAGCGCTGCAGGCCGAGAGGGCCCGCATTCACGACGCGCTTACCGAAGCGAGCCCAATGGCCATGGTTGAGGCTCCTTCACGCCCTCTCCTGTGGCGGGTTCAGCACCCGGATCAGCCGGAGCCCGTGTACCTCTTCGGAGCGCTGCACTTCGGCGATGACAGCTTTTTTCCTCTCCCCGATAAAGTGCTCGATGCCTACCGCGACTCGGATCTGCTCGCGGTCGAACTCGATGTCTCCCAGGTCGGCCCCGACCGTATGCACGCCACTCTGGCGCGAATGGGGCGCTATCCCTCTGGCGTTCAACTGTCCGAGCGCATCGCGCCGGCACTGTGGGAGCAGTTGAGTCAGGCCAGTCAGCGGTTGGGCCTGCAGACCGAGTCCATTGTGCATCTGCGGCCCTGGTTGGCGGCGCTGCAACTGGTCAATCTTCAGGTGGCCCGCAGCGATTACCGAGCCGGGCAGGGCGTCGACCGCTACTTTCTCGATCTGGCCCGGGGGGACAAGCCGGTAGAGCCTCTTGAAACCCTGGAGCAGCAATTGTCCCTGTTTGCCGGTATGACGGAAGTGGAGCAGAGCGCTTTTCTGGAGCATACTCTGGAGGACCTCGAGGCCACCGGGCCGCAGTTGCGGAGAATGGCGCGGGCCTGGCGGGAAGGGGATCGCTCGGACCTGGAGTCGGTCATCCTCGGGGCGTTTGATCGCGAGGATCATTTCAGTCGCACCCTCTATCAGCGAGTGTTCAAAACCCGCAATGAAGCCATGGCCAGTGCCGTGGAATCCTACCTCTCCGCCCAGCAACGGGTATTTCTGGTGGTCGGTATTGGTCACCTGATTGGTCCCGATGGTCTGGTCGATAACCTCCGCCAGGCGGGTTACCGCATCGAGCAGCTCTGAGCGCGCTTATTGAACCCTTCCGGGGCTTGTGGCACAATCTCCTGCCTTCACGCCGGCCGAAGGGCTGATTTTTGTTAAAAATTCATAAAAATCAGTGGCTTGGCGGTTCTGTGAAGTTTGCCTGTCGCGCCGCAAGCCAGGTGCGTCGGCAGTGAAAGCGGTCGTGGTGGAATTGGTAGACACGCCAGATTTAGGTTCTGGTGCCGAGAGGTGTGAGAGTTCGAGTCTCTCCGACCGCACCAATTTAAGATCATTCATGAGTCACCCTTAACGGCATTGGCCCCCCGATGCGAATAGCGTATAGAGGAAGAGAATGCAGGTTTCCATAGAGACAACGTCCGGTCTGGAGCGTCGCCTGACGGTGGGAGTCCCCGCCGCAGAAGTCGATAGCGAAGTGCAGAAGCGCTTGCAGCAGGCTGCCAAGAACATTCGTATCAACGGCTTCCGCAAGGGCAAAGTACCCATGAAAGTGGTCAAGCAGCGCTATGGCGACGGTGTTCGTCAGGAAGTGCTGGGTGATGTCATCAACCGCAGCTTCTATGAAGCCGTGCGTAAAGAAGACGTCAAGCCGGCGGGTCAGCCGTCCATCGAGCCCAAGCAGTTCGAAGAGGGCAAGGACCTGGAGTATGTGGCCACCTTTGAGGTGTACCCCTCCGTTGAGCTGGGCGACTTCTCCAAAATTGAAGTGACTCGCTACAAGGCAGATGTGACGGCAGAAGACGTCGACAATATGATCGATGTGCTGCGTGAGCACCAGGCCAGCTGGAAAGAAGTGGATCGGGCCGCCCAAGACGGCGACCAGGTCAATATCGATTTCGTCGGCACCCGCGATGGTGAAGCCTTCGAGGGTGGCAGTGCGGAAGGACAGAATCTGGTGCTGGGTTCCGGCTCCATGATTCCCGGCTTTGAAGACGGCCTGGTTGGTCTGAAGGCCGGTGACGAGAAAACCCTCGAGCTGACCTTTCCGGAAGACTATCAGGCGGAAGAGCTCCGCGGCGCCGCGGTTGAGTTCAAGGTGACCGTCAACAGCGTTTCCGAGAAAGAGCTGCCCGAGCTGGATAAAGATTTCTACGCCAAGTTCGGCGTCGAGAAGGGCGGTAAGCCTCAGTTCCGCAAGGAAGTGAAGGCCAATATGGCCCGCGAGCTCAAGAACGCCATCAAGGCCAAGACCAAGAACCAGGTCATGGACGCGCTGCTGGAAACCCATAAGCCCGACCTGCCCAAGGCTCTGGTCAGCAGTGAAATCGAAACCCTGCGTCAGCAGATGATGCAGCGCTTCGGTGGTCAGCAGCAGAACTTTGACGTCAAATCTTTGCTCCCGGACACCATGTTCCAGGAAGATGCGGAGCGCCGCGTCGCCCTGGGCTTGGTCGTGGGTGAAATCGTCAAGGAAAACCAGATCAAAGTGGATGCCGATCGCGTCCGTGAAATGGTGGAAGAGCTGGCCTCTACGTACGAGGAGCCCGAGGCGGTCGTCAATTACTACTACGAGAACCGTCAGTTGCTGTCCAGTGTTGAGTCGGCGGCCCTGGAAGACCAGGTGGTGGACTTTATCCTGGATAAAGCCAAAGTGACCGATGAGTCCAGCAGTTACGACGACATCGTTACCCGTCAAAAGCAGCAATAATTGTACAAAATGGCCACAAACTGGACAGTTTGTGGCCATTCTCCCCGCCGAAGTCTCCTTATGCTGGCATATCAGCGTTTCTCAGGTTAAGCTTTCCCTACCATTTTCAGCGGTTCCGTCCAGTCGAGCCGCGGTAGTCAATAGAAGGACATACGGTTTTTATGTCGAACGAATTCTCCAAACAGGTACCTGACGTTATGGCATCCGGCTTGATTCCCATGGTGGTGGAGCAGACCGCCCGTGGAGAGCGCTCCTACGATATCTATTCCCGCCTGCTCAAAGAGCGGGTGATCTTTCTGGTGGGACAGGTCGAAGACTATATGGCGAACCTGGTGGTGGCTCAGCTCCTGTTCCTGGAAGCCGAGAACCCCGACAAGGATATTCACCTCTACATTAACTCTCCCGGTGGCTCGGTGACCGCTGGTATGGCCATTTATGACACCATGCAGTTCATCAAGCCCGATGTCAGCACCATGTGCATCGGCCAGGCGTGCAGCATGGGCGCATTCCTGCTGACCGCCGGCGCGAAGGGCAAGCGGTTCTGTCTGCCCAACTCCCGGGTCATGATCCACCAGCCCAGTGGTGGAGCCCAGGGTCAGGCGTCGGACATCCACATTCAGGCTCGGGAGATTCTGAGTATCCGCGAGCGTCTGAATGAGCTGATGGCCCATCACACCGGTCAGTCGGTGGAGAAGATTGCGCTGGATACCGAGCGGGACAACTTCATGAGTGCCCAGAAGTCGGTCGAATACGGTCTGGTGGACAGCGTGGTCAGCCGCCGCGGAGGCGCTGAATAAGCTGACGCCAGCACGCCCGGGCATCCAAACGGTGCCCGGCGCGTATACTTCATTGAGTCTGGAGGCCGAACAGGCGAATCCAGCTTGAAATTCCGGGTAAAAGGTTGCATCTTTACCCCTATAAGCGTTTAAGACGGAGTGGTTTAATGACCGATCACACCAAAGACAGTGGCGACAAGAACGGCAAACTGCTGTATTGCTCGTTCTGCGGTAAGAGCCAGCACGAAGTGCGCAAGCTGATCGCCGGTCCCTCGGTGTTCATCTGCGACGAGTGTGTCGATCTGTGTAATGACATCATCCGCGAGGAGATTCAGGAAGCGGCGGCCGAAGGCCCCTCTGAACACCTGCCCACGCCGAGTGAAATCTCGTCGATTCTGGATGAGTACGTCATTGGCCAGAAGCGTGCCAAGAAAGTGTTGGCTGTGGCGGTGTACAACCACTACAAGCGTCTGCGGGTTGGCGACAAGGGCAAGGACCCGATCGAGCTCGGCAAGAGTAATATTCTGCTGGTGGGGCCGACCGGTAGTGGTAAAACGCTGCTGGCAGAAACGCTGGCACGCCTTCTCGATGTTCCCTTTACCATTGCGGATGCGACCACGTTGACCGAGGCTGGTTACGTGGGCGAAGACGTCGAAAACATCATCCAGAAGCTGTTGCAGAAATGTGATTACGACGTCGACAAGGCCCAGCAGGGTATTGTCTACATCGATGAAATCGACAAGATTTCCCGCAAGTCAGATAACCCCTCGATCACCCGTGATGTGTCAGGGGAGGGCGTTCAACAGGCGCTGCTCAAATTGATTGAAGGTACGGTGGCTTCCGTACCGCCGCAGGGTGGGCGTAAGCACCCACAGCAGGAGTTCCTGCAGGTTGACACCAAAAATATCCTGTTCATCTGTGGTGGTGCCTTTGCCGGGTTGGACAAGGTGATTCGCGACCGCTCTGAGAAAGGTGGAATCGGTTTTGGAGCGGAAGTCAAAAGCAAGGACGACAAGCGCAAGTTTGGCGAAATCCTGCATCAACTCGAGCCTGAGGATCTGGTTCAGTACGGTCTGATTCCCGAGTTCGTCGGTCGTCTGCCGGTCATTGCCACCCTCGATGAGCTCGACAAAGAGGCGTTGGTTCAGATTCTGACCGAACCCAAGAACTCCCTGACCAAGCAGTACCAGCGACTGTTTGAAATGGAAGGGGTTGACATTGATTTCCGCCGTGACGCGCTTGAGGCGGTGGCCCAGAAAGCCATGGACCGCAAGACCGGTGCTCGAGGGCTGCGCTCCATCATGGAGGCGGTACTGCTGGACACCATGTACAAGATTCCCTCCGAAGAAGGTGTCGTGAAAGTCATTGTCGATGACTCTGTTATTAAAGGCGAGTCGGAACCCCTGCTGGTCTATGAGCAGAGCGAGGCGCCAGCGAAGGTAGCCAAGGGCGACTGAACGCGGTTGCAGTATCGTGGTTAAACCGCAAAGAGCGCCTTATGGGCGCTCTTTGCGGTTTTTTACCGTCAAAAACTTGTAATCCGGCGGGGTAGCCCCCAATCTTTTAGTGTGTCGCTCTTTCGCGACAAGCAGTTTCTGGCCTTCCACTATGAGGACCGACCCAGATGGATCAACAAGACAAGCCCATTCCCACCCAAGTCAGTGATATTCCGCTGTTGCCGCTGCGTGACGTCGTGGTGTATCCCCACATGGTGATTCCCCTGTTCGTGGGCCGTGACAAGTCCATCGAGGCGCTTGAAAGCGCCATGTCCAGCGACAAACAAGTATTACTGGTAGCCCAGAAAAACCCCGGTGACGATGACCCCAAAGCAGAGGACCTGTACGGCGTCGGTACCGTTGCCACAATTCTCCAGCTTTTGAAATTGCCTGACGGCACGGTGAAAGTGCTGGTGGAAGGCGGCGAGCGTGCCGCGATCGAAAATGTCGAAGTCATTGATAAACATTTTCGCGCCAGAGTGAATTTGCTGGAAGAGGAAACCCTGACGGGGCACCAAGCGGATGCCCTGATCAATTCAACCATCAACCAGTTTGAGCAATACGTCACCCTGAGCAAAAAAGTACCCTCGGAAGTGATGACCTCGCTCAGCGGGATTGACGAGCCCGGCCGCCTGGCCGATACCGTGGCGGCGCACATGACCCTCGAGCTGGGGCAGAAGCAGGCCATTCTGGAAATGGTCTCGGTGCGCGAGCGCATCGAACATCTACTGGGGTTGATGGAGGCGGAAATTGATCTGTTTCAGGTCGAGAAAAAAATCCGCGGGCGCGTCAAGCAGCAGATGGAAAAGAGCCAGCGCGAGTATTACCTGAATGAGCAGATGAAAGCCATTCAGAAAGAGCTTGGTGACATGGGAGATGAGGGCAATGAAATCGACGAGCTCGAGAAGAAAATCGAGCAAGTGGGTATGCCCAAGGAGGCTGAGGAAAAAACCCGTGCCGAGCTGAACAAGTTGCGCATGATGTCCCCGATGTCGGCGGAAGCTTCGGTGTTGCGAGCCTATATCGACTGGATGCTGAAGGTACCCTGGAAAAAACGCAGTAAAGTCCGTCACGACTTGCAGCGGGCTGAAGATGTGCTGGAGAAAGACCACTTTGGCCTGGAAGAGGTCAAGGAGCGCATTCTTGAATATCTGGCGGTTCAGAAGCGGGTAAACAAAATCAAAGGCCCGATTCTGTGTCTGGTTGGTCCGCCCGGTGTGGGTAAAACCTCCCTGGGAGAATCCATTGCCCGGGCCACCAATCGCAAATTCATCCGGATGGCGCTAGGTGGGGTGAGAGACGAGGCGGAAATTCGCGGTCACCGCCGCACCTACATCGGCTCTCTGCCCGGCAAGCTGGTACAGAAAATGGCGAAGGTCGGGGTAAAAAATCCGCTCTTCCTGTTGGACGAAGTCGACAAGATGGGGATGGATAACCGGGGTGATCCGGCGTCGGCGCTGTTAGAGGTGTTGGACCCGGAGCAGAACAATCACTTCAACGATCATTACCTGGAAGTGGATTACGATCTGTCGGATGTCATGTTCGTCTGCACCTCCAACTCGATGAACATTCCCGGTCCGCTCCTGGATCGCATGGAGGTTATCCGGATTCCGGGGTACACCGAGGATGAAAAGCTCAACATTGCGCTTCGTTACCTGATCCCGAAGCAGATGAAGACCAATGGCCTCAAAGAAGGCGAGTTGACCATTGCCGATGAAGCCATTCGCGACATCGTCCGGTACTACACACGCGAAGCCGGGGTGCGTGGTCTGGAACGGGAAATCGCCAAGGTGTGCCGCAAGGTGGTCACCCGCCATGTGAAGGACAAAACCGTGCGCGAAGATGTGGTTGATTCGGCTGTACTGGAAGATTACCTGGGGGTTCGGAAGTTTGACTTCGGTCGGGCTGAAGATAAAAACCAGATCGGCCAGGTGACCGGTCTGGCCTGGACCCAGGTCGGTGGTGAGTTGCTTACGATCGAGTCATCGGCGGTCAAAGGCAAGGGCCGGGTCATCAAGACGGGTTCTCTGGGGGATGTCATGCAGGAATCTATTCAGGCAGCCCTCACCGTGGTTCGTTCGCGTGCCCAGGTGCTGGGGATTGCGCCCGATTATCACGAGAAAATGGATGTTCACATTCACGTTCCGGAAGGGGCGACCCCGAAAGATGGCCCCAGTGCTGGTATTGCGATGTGCACCGCCCTGGTGTCGGTGTTGACCAGTATCCCCGTACGCGCGGATGTGGCGATGACCGGTGAAATTACCTTGCGGGGTGAAGTGCTGAGGATTGGTGGCCTGAAAGAAAAGCTTCTAGCGGCTCATCGTGGAGGTATCAAGACGGTCATTATTCCGCAGGAAAATGAGCGTGATCTGAAAGAAATTCCCGATAACATTAAAGAAGACCTGACCATCAAACCGGTACAGTGGATCGATGATGTGTTACAGATTGCGCTGCAGTCCATGCCCAAGCCGCTGTCTGATGAAGAGTATCAGGCGTTGGAAAAAAAGGCTCAGCAGGATGATTGCGGTAATCGTATCAGCACCCATTGAGGCGAAAGGGAAGTTTCCATTGGTAACAACCGGGCCAGCCTTCGGGCTGGTGTCCGGGTAACAAAATAGGGCGTTGATACCCGGTTCGGGTCAGGTTTGGTTAAATAACGTTCAATCCTTGAAGTAATCGCACAAAGCTAACATTGTCTTCTTGACCCGCCTGACCTCACTTGGTATAAATCGCAGTTCATTCGCCAAGCAGGCGGCACGGGGCGATTTGCTGTCCTGGCCAACTCACCGTTCAGGCCAATGGTGTTAGCCTGAACGGGTACTAACCTGAGCGGGTCATGAGCCGACATTGAATGGTCGGGGATTGATTTTGAACAGTAACCTGCGCCATCGATTTCTGAAGCAAATAATCAAAAGGGGTTAAGTGTGAACAAATCCGAGCTGATTGAAGCCATCGCCGCATCTGCGGATATTCCTAAAGCTGCTGCCGGCCGTGCGCTCGACGCAATGGTTGACAACATTACTGGTGCTCTGCAGAAGGGCGATCAGGTTGTTCTGGTCGGTTTTGGTACCTTCGCTGTGAAAGAGCGTGCCGCGCGCACCGGCCGCAACCCACAGACCGGCGCCGAGATCCAGATCGCCGCTGCCAAGGTGCCCAGTTTTAAAGCGGGTAAGGCACTGAAAGACGCGGTCAACTAAGCGTTTTTGACGCGCCCTGTGCGCGTTTTCGGTGATTGCCGGGAGCGTTCATAGTCTGGTTTCAGCGAGTTGAGTAATCGCTCCAGAATCCAGAGAGAACTGACCCGGCAGTATGAGGAGGCGCATCCCTAGAGGTGCGCCTTTTCTTTATTCAACCAGATCGACTCGCTCAGTCCCTGGTTTGAGCAAGATGATAAGAAAGCGCGTTGGAATCGATCGTCCCAACGGGTTTATGACTAGGAGCAGACAATGCTGCAGACGATTCGCGACAACTCCAAAGGTGTGGTAGCCGGTATTCTGGTCGGCTTCCTGGTGATTATTTTCGCTTTGTCCGGTGCCGAGGCGCTGTTTTCGGGTTCCAGCCGCTCCGGCGAAGTGGTTTCCGTTGATGGTGAATCCATTACCGAGAATGAGGTGGCTCGGGAAATCTATCGCCAGCGCCAGCAGATTCTCAATCAGTATGGCGACTCCGTTCCTTCCGAATTTGTCAGCGATGAGCGTCTGCGCGAACCGGCCATTGAGGCGCTGGTCCAGCGCAAAGTCCTGATTCAGCATGCCCGCAAGCAGGGTATGGGGGTCAGTGAAAGCACTCTGGATCAGTTGATTCTGAGTTTCCCGCAGTTCGCGGGTGACAGTGGTCAGTTTGATCCGAATCGCTACCAGCAGGTGCTGCGCTCCATGGGCTATACCCCGGCCCAGTACAAGGCCCTGCTGCGTCAGGAACTGCTGCTGAATCAGTTGTCTTCCGGTGTCGCCGCCAGTGGCTTTGTGACTCCAGCCGAGCTGGAGCGGTTTGCCGCATTGAACTTCCAGAGCCGCGATTTCCAGTACGCCACCCTGAGCCGCGATCAGGTCGCGGACCAGGTCGAGGTGACGGACAGTGACATCGAAGCTTTCTATCAGAGTAACCAGAATCAATTCCGTCAGCCCGAGCAGGTGGCCGTCGATTATATTGATCTGAGCGTTGCCAACCTGATGGCGGACATTGAGATTGATGAGCAGACCCTGCGGGACCAGTTCGAGCAGAACCAGGAGGCTCAGGAAGGGCAGGAGGCGGAACGTCGCGTTGCCCATATTCTGTTTGAAGATTCTAGCGACGAGCGGATTGCCGAGGTGCAGGGAGCGCTTGAAGAGGGCGTTTCTTTTGCCGAATTGGCCGAACAATACTCTGAAGATCTCGGGTCCAGCGGGCAGGGCGGGGATCTGGGCTTTGTCTCCGGGGAAGGTCTGCCCGAAGCCTTCATGGCCGCCGTTGACTCACTAGAGGTCGGTGAAGTGTCGGCTCCGGTTGAAACCGAGGCCGGGGTTCATCTGATCAAAGTGACCGAGCAGCGGGGTTCGGAAGTGGCCACGTTTGAAGATGCTCGGGAGCGCATTGCGCAGCAGCTCAAGCGGGTCGAAGCGGAAAATGAATTCGTCACTCTGATGGAGCGTCTGAGTGAGCTATCCTACAACGCTGATAGCCTGCAATCTGTCGCGGATGAGTTGAATCTGCCCCTGGAAAACACCGGTCTGTTTGGGCGCAATGGTGGCCCGGGAGTGGCCGGGGAGACCACTGTTGTCGAAGCGGCATTTTCGGAGGAAGTTCTCGAGCGTGAAAACAGCAGTGATCTGATCGAGTTGGCAAACGATCGGGTCGTGGTGATCAAGAAGACCGACTACCAGGAGGCCTACATCAAGCCCCTGGAGGAAGTGCGCGAACAGATTGCCCGGCAGTTGCGCAATGAGCGGATCCAGTCTTTGCTGGCGGAGCGCGGTGAAGCTCTTCGTGAGGCGGTGGCGTCTGGCGAATCACTCTCCGCGGTGGCGGAAGAGGCCGGGCTTGAAGTTCAGGCGGCGGAAAAGGTTGAGCGTCGCGCAAGCGATCTGGACCGCGCGCTGGTCCAGCATGTGTTTTCACTGCCCAAGCCCTCTGGTGAGCCCGTGGTCAGTGGTGTGTCGATCCGCGATGGCTATGCCGTTGTGGTGTTGACCCAGGCGCAGGATGGCCAGTGGAGCGATCTGAGCGAAGAGGAGCAGCAGTCGCTGCGACGCAACCTGGCGCAGATGCAAGGGCAGCAGGAATACCTTGCGTATCGTGAACAGTTGCGCCAGGACGTCACTGTCGAGCGTTGATGGGCTGACAGTCAAAGGTGGCGGACCTTCTGGTCCGCGCGCCTCAGGCACAAAAAAACCGCCTTTAATTGGCGGTTTTTTTGTGCCTGTGAAACCGGGGGTGTGATCAGAACGAAGCGTTGTTGGTCACATCCACGAACAGGGTCAGGGATTGTCCCGGATGAATGTAGCTGGATGCCGAAACCGTGTTCCAACGCAGAATATCCTGGACCGACAGATTGAAGCGATTGGCGATGCGAGCGATCGAATCCCCTTTGCGCACCCGGTAATGCACCTTGCGCACGACGGAGCGGCGATCGCCTTGAGCACTGCTGGTCATGTCTTGCTGTTCGGTCCAGATCACCAGCGTCTGGCCCGGCATCAGGGTGTCGCCCGGGGCCATGCCATTCCAGTTGGTCAGCGCCCCTACGGTGATGCCATGGCGCTTGGCAATCGTCCAGAAGCTGTCTCCTGGACGCACCTGGTAGTCTACCCTGGTGCTGCCTTCACTGCCCTGAGAGCGATTCTGTGTCCGTTGGCGACGCTGGTCGGCGCTGAAAGCGTAGCGGTTGGCCGGATGCTTGGCGGTGGGAATCATGAGGGTCTGTCCGGCCCGGATGATATTGCTGTTCAGTTGATTGACGCTTTTGATGGTGTCGACACTGGTGCGATAGCGGCGGGCGATGGTGATCAACGAGTCGCCACTGACGACCCGGTAGCGATCCCAGCCCACGCGCTCGCGGGTGGGAATGCTGGCCAGGTTGGCGCGGAAGGTCTCTTCATGCTGGACGGGGATCAACAGCCGGTGAGGGCCGTCCGGATCCGTGGCCCAGCGATTGTAGCCGGCGTTCAGGAGGTAGAGCTCGTCCAGCTCCAGTTCGGCCAGCTCGGCCGCCTGTGCCAGATCGATCTGTGACTCCACATCCACGATCCGAAAGTAGGGCTCGTCCGGGACGGGGTTGAGGGCAAGATTGTACTTTTCGGGCTCGCCAATCACTCTGGCAAGGGCCAATAATTGGGGCACATAGGCCCGGGTTTCCCTGGGCAGGTTCAGGGACCAGAAGTCGGTTGGCTTGCCGCGTCGCTCGTTGCTGCGGATCCGGCGCATGACATTACCCTGGCCAGTGTTATAGGACGCCAGGGCGAGCAACCAGTCGCCGTCAAACAGCTCGTTGAGGTACTTCAGGTAGCGAATGGCGGCGTCGGTGGAGGCGACCACATCCCGGCGTCCGTCATACCACCAGTTCTGCTTGAGGCCATACTGGCGGCCGGTGGCGGGGACAAATTGCCAGATGCCGGAGGCCCGGCCGTGGGAATAGGCAAAGGGGTCAAAGGCGCTTTCAACGATGGGTAGCAGCGCCAGCTCAAGCGGCATGTCCTCGGCTTCCAGCTCGTTGGCAATGTGGTGGAGGAAGCGCTGGCCCCGCTCGATGACCCGCTCCATGTAATGTGGGTGACGGGCGTACCAGTCCACGTAGGTGTCGATTCGTGGGTGATCGACATCGGGAAGTCCGTAGCCGTCTCTCAGGCGCGGCCAGAGGTTGCCCTCATCCGACACCAGGAATTGGGCCTGTTGCTCCCGATCCAGGGTGCAGAGCGATTCGTCGATGAGCAGGTGGTTCTGGTCCGCGGTTTTGGACGGTTCAGAGGGGGTCAGGGTCTGGCAGCCACCGAGGCTGATCAGGCTGACGGCCAGGGCGAGAGGGCGCTTGAGTCGATTCATGGGTTACCGAAGTACTGGTGACACGTGATGCCAGACGTCGTTCGCCAGGCGCGGATTTTCGCGATTCTAGGGACTCTCATCGGGGGCGTCAAGGAACGCCCGGAGGATGTGGCGCGCCGTTCATCCGGGTTTCCCTGCAGACTAACGAAACCGGTCTTTTCTGGAGCGCAGTTCCCCAAAGACTCTTGACCGCTCGGTATTGGGGGGCAGACCCAGAGCGCTCACCAGGGAGGGGTTGTCCGTGCGCAAATAGGGGTTGGTCTCCCGCTCTAGGGAGAGTTCACTGGGAAGGGTCGGTCGGTGGCTGGCTCTCAACTCGCTGACATGGCCCAGACGCTTGCGCACGGCCGCATTGTCGGGCTCCACCGTCAGGGCAAAACGCAGGTTGGTCTGAGTGTACTCATGGGCACAGTAGATCCGGGTCTTGCCCGGCAGCGTGTTGAGCCTGTCCAGAGACGTCTGTGCTTGCGCCGGTGTCCCCTCAAACAGTCGGCCGCAGCCCGCGGCAAACAGGGCGTCGCCGCAGAACAGCCGCGGAGGCGCCTCTCCTGTCGCCGCCTGAAAGTAGGCGAGGTGGTCCAGCGTATGGCCGGGAACCGCCATGACTGACAGAGCCAGGCCCGGCAGTTCCAGCCGATCGCCGTCTTTCACAACCTGGTCCACTTGAGGTACCGAGTCCGGGCCGTACACCGGGACTTTCAGGCGGCTCAGAATCCCGTCCAATCCGTCGGTATGATCCCAGTGGTGGTGGGTGATCAGGATGCCTCTGAGCCTGAACGTCTTTCGCTCCAGGGTTTCAAGCACCGGCTGGGCGTCGCCGGGATCGATCAGATACACGTCGCCACTCTGGCACTCCGGGGCATCGTCCACGGGCAGCAGCCAGAAATAGTTGCTGTCCAGTGCGGGAATACCAATGGGTTCGCGCATTAAAGGCTCCTGTTTTCATGGGGTTAAGCGAGTATACTCTCAGCATAGCGGATGCCTGCGCAACCGCCGAGTGGGGCGATTACTATGACTTCAGACAAGTTCCTGAGCCGGGTTCGGGCTTGGCGGAGGCAGCGTTTTGGCGTGCCGCCGGCGGATCAGTCGGCCCGGGAAATGGCGGCCTGGTTCGGTACCCCTCTCGGGCAGGCGATGTTGGCGGCGGAGAAGCTCACCCTCGAGGGCGCGCTGCAGGACCTGTTTGGCTACCATCTGCTGCAGATTGGTGTCGATCCAGCGCTGGATATGACCGGCAGCAGCCGGATCACCCATCGCGTGACGATTGCCCTCAGTGATGCCGGGGCCGGTTCACTGTCGTCGTTGATCGCCGACCCCCGACAGCTGCCGCTGCCTTCCGGGTCGGTTGATCTGGTGGTGTTGCACCACGCACTGGATTTCAGTCCGACGCCCCATCAGCTGCTACGAGAGGCTCAACGGGTCTTGATCCCCCGGGGATGTCTGGTTGTGGTGGGATTCAATCCCTGGAGTGGCTTCGGGCTTTCCCGCCACGTCGCACGCCTGTTCAGCCGGCACGCGCTCTGGCGTCATCAGCCGTTGAGGCTTGGACGTTTGTTGGACTGGCTGCAGTTGCTGGATCTGGAGCCGGACCGCGTTCAGCGTGGGTTTTACCGCCCGGCGTTGCAGCATCCCGGCGCTTTGCGTCGTTTACAATGGTGTGACCAATGGGGTAAAAGGCTGCACCTCCCAGGAGGCGCCTTCTATCAAGTGCTTGCCTGCAAGGAGCTGGGTGGTGCGGTTCCTGTCAAACCCGCGTGGGAGCGGCGCCCATCGTCGTTGCCGGGGCTGGGCGCCCAGCCCATGAGAAAAGATCAAAAGTATTGAAAATCAATGAATTGCTGGTGATAGTTTGAAAAAAGTTGAGATATTTACGGACGGTGCCTGTCGGGGGAACCCCGGGCCCGGTGGCTGGGGAGCGCTACTGCGCTTCAACGGTCAGGAAAAGAGCCTGTACGGTGGTGAAGNCGAGACCACCAACAACCGGATGGAACTGCGAGCGGCCATTGAAGCACTCGACGCCCTGCGGGAGCCCTGTGAGGTGGTCCTGACCACGGACTCTCAGTATGTGCGTAAGGGCATCAGCGAGTGGATGAAGGGCTGGAAACGCAACGGCTGGAAAACCTCCGCCAAAAAGCCCGTCAAAAACGTCGATTTGTGGCAGGCGCTGGATCGGGCGGTACAGACCCATCGAATTGACTGGCGCTGGGTCAAGGGGCACAGTGGACACCGGGAGAACGAGTTGGCAGACCAGCTGGCCAACCGCGGCATTGACGAATTGAGGAGTTGAGCGTGCGACAGATCGTACTGGATACCGAAACGACGGGTCTGGAGCCCTCCCAGGGCCACAAAATCATCGAAATCGGCTGTGTGGAGCTGGTCAACCGGAAGCTGACCGGACGTCATTATCATCAGTACATCAATCCGGAGCGGGAAGTGGATGCCGGCGCGATGGAGGTGCACGGTATCACCAATGAGATGCTGGCGGACAAGCCGGTGTTTGCGCAGATTGTTGAAGACTTTGTGGCCTTTGTCGATGGTGCGGAGCTGGTGATTCACAACGCGCCGTTTGATATCGGTTTTATCGACCACGAACTCAAACAGTGGAATGCCCGGTTTGGCTCTATTACCCGTCGTTGCGGCGTGATCGACAGCCTGGTCCTCGCCCGGAGCAAGCACCCNGGGCAGAAAAACAACCTGGACGCGCTGTGCAAGCGCTATGGCGTGGATAATGCCCAGCGCGAGCTGCACGGCGCCCTGTTGGATGCCGAGATTCTGGCCGACGTTTACCTGCTGATGACCGGTGGCCAGACGGCACTGTCTCTGGGAGGAAGTTCATCGGCGGGCAGNGGCAATGACAGCTCCGGGCAGGAGCGGCGCCCCCTGTCGGCCCAGCGGACACCGACACCGGTGATTCGCGCCAGCGATGAAGAGTTGGCCGCCCATCGCGCGAAGCTCGAGGCGATCGAGAAAAGTGCTGGGCAGGTGCTCTGGCAAGATTGATCAAAGTCCCAAATTTGCTGATTTCTTAGTGGCTTACGTTGCTTTGTTCAAATTTGTGTGAAAAATAGGGGGACTTGGGTTACATTGTTTCCCACAACAATTGTGTCCCATAACAACAAGTAATAGCGCGCTGTTCCCCGGAAAGCGCCTCCCGGGCGGCCCCGTTGGACTCTCAACGGTTGTTCGGGGCAAGGGCTGAAATCATGACAAGAAAAGGTAGCGGCAGTGAGCAGCACTGAAAACGTCAACCTCAATTCCCTGAAACTGGTTCAGGATCAGTTGGTCGCCACCATTGAGCAGGCCGCCGTCCGATTGGAGGAGTTTGCCGCCGATCGCAATAACGGAGAGCTCCTCCAGAACTGTATCGATGGCATCAAGCAGATCAGCGGCACCNTGAATCTCCTGCAACTGCGCGGCGTTGACTTGCTGGCCCAGGANNTGGTNGAGCAGATCACNGANATCCCNNTGGGGGAAGAGCAGAATACCAATCGNAAGCTGGACGTGCTGACGTCCGCTTTTTTCATCCTGCCGCGCTATCTCGAGTACTGCCTGCAGACCTCCCGGAGCATGGCGGTGCTTCTGATCCCTCANATCAATGAGTTACGTCAGCTTCGTAAAGCNCCCCCATTACCGGAGAGCTACTTCTANACCCTGGANCCGGAACCCATCTNTTCGGGCANNGGNCNGANNAGCACNGTACTNGGGGAAGATCTGCCNCCGCTGGTGCGCCGGCTTCGGCACATGTATCAGGTGGGTCTGGTCAACCTGCTTCAGAACAAACAGCAACGGGCCTCACTGGGTATGATGGGGAGGGCGATGGAGCGCCTGGANTCCATCAGCCACGGTCGCCCCCGGGCGGGCCTGTGGTGGGTGGCCGCAGCGATGTTCGAGGCGCTGCGGGCCGCCAACATGGATATCGGCGTCGGCCGCAAACGCCTGTTCAGCGCCCTGGATCGCCATATNAAACAACTTCAGTCTGCCGGCCCCGAGGGNCTTGAGCAACCTCCNGAGCCGTCGCTGCTNAAGGAAATGCTCTATCTGATTGCCTTGTCGCGGGCNAGCGGNGCGCGCACCGATGCAGTGGTGAAAGCCTACGGCCTGGAGCCGCTGCCTTATACGGATGCGGAGCTGGTGCGGGAGCTGGAGTTNCTCAANGGCCCGAGTGCNGCCACCATCNACTCCATGGGCGCGGTCCTGAAAGACGAGCTGCGCAGCACCAAAAACATTCTCGAGCGGGCCGCCCAGGGCGGCACCGAANTGTTNCGCGAAAGCCCGGAGCTGCTGGAAACCCTCAAAAAAGTGGCGGACATTCTGTCGGTGGTGGGGCTGGTATCGCCCAGTAACAGCCTGAAAGAGGAAATCCAGAAAATCCAACGCTGGCAGAAGTCCGACGAGACCATCGATCCNGACGAGCTGCTNGCCGTCGCCGACACNCTGCTTGTACATCGAAAGCTCCGTGTCGGGACTGGGTAAAATGAACCTCTCCGATGAGCGGTTGGCCAAGTTGAATGCGACCTCCCGGGACGAAATCATTGCCAACAGTCAGCTCGCCGAGGCGGAAGAGTTGGTGCTGGAAGAGGCCGAATCCGGCCTGGCCATGATCAAACGGGCGCTGACCTCCTATGCCGAATCAAACTACGATGTCGGGCACATCAAGAATGTGGCCACCACCCTGACCACCATCCGCGGCGGTATGATCCTGCTTAACCGTTCGCGCTCAGCGGCGGTGCTGCACTCCTGCTCGCGCTTTATTGAAGAGTCACTGCTCAAGAGTGAGCAGCCGGCGGCGGTGCGCCATATGCTGGAGAATTTTGCCGATGCCATCATCAGCCTCGAGTATTACATAGACAGTCTGCGTCAGGATCGTAATACCGATGACAGCGTCCTTCAGGTTGCCGAGGAAAGCCTGGCGGCTCTGGGCTATCCGGTGAACTGAAGTGGCGGATGACTCCCATGATGATCATTCCCGCCGGTATCTGCTGGTAGGGGACGGCACCGTTCTTTGCGACCAGCCCGGTCGCCTGAGACTCCTGGATGCGGCTGAAGCGGAACCCTGGGTGGCGACGACGGATTGCGATTTCCTTGGTCGCTGGGAGGGTCTCTCACTCTATGCGCTGCACCTCCTGGACGCACCAATTATAGAAGGCTGCCAATGGCTGGGCCTGCGAACCCAACTGGGGCTGCTAGACGATCGGCTGTTTTCCCTGGTGGGCAATGCTCTGCAATGGTCCCGGTGGCGGCTGGAGCACCGCTTTTGCGGGCGCTGCGGTGGCCCAACTGAGCCCATGCCAGCCGGCGAACCCGCCCATCGGTGCCCGCACTGTGAGTTGCGTTTTTACCCCCGCCTGAGCCCCTGTATGATCACGCTGATTACCCGTGGCGATCAGTGTCTGCTGGCCCGCCACGCGCGCTCGCGCCAAGGTATCCACACGGCGCTGGCGGGGTTTGTTGAGATAGGCGAGCGCGTGGAAGATACCGTACACCGCGAGGTCATGGAGGAGGTGGGGCTGACCATCAAGGCGCCGCGCTATTTCGCCAGTCAGCCCTGGCCGTTTCCCGGACAATTGATGTTGGGCTTTCATGCGGAGTATGACTCGGGGGAGATACGGGTGGACGGCGATGAAATTGTGGAGGCCAACTGGTGGCGCTATGACAAGCTGCCCGTCACGCCTCCTGTGCAGACCATCGCCGGACAGTTGATTGCGGATTTTGTCGCGCAGCAGCACAATAAGCGCTCCTGAGACTAGGAAACTCGCATGTTCTACACGATTTTTTCAATCGCCATCATTCTTCTCGGGTTGATACTGGTCTATGCCGCCTTGCGCCTGCTGGCCCGTCGGCACTGGCTGATGGGTTTTTTGCGGGGCTTCGTCGGGCTGGGTCTGCTGGTTCTGGCTCTGGTGTTGGCCCTGGCAGCGCTGGACCTCTTCAGCTATCGNCAGATGGCACAGGAGGANCCGGTCGCCACCTTGAGCCTCAAACAGCTCGGNGATCAGCGNTTCAGNGCGACACTGGTGCACAACAANGGCGAAGAGGACACCTTTGAGNTNCGCGGCGACCAATGGCAACTGGATGCACGCATCATCAAGTGGCAAGGATTCTTGGGTGGCNTGGGTATCAAACCCGGCTACCGNCTGGATCGGCTCAGTGGCCGATACTACACCCTGAACGATGAGCGCAGCGCCGANCGCACCGTNTACAGTCTGGAGCAAAGNGCNTGGGGGCCGGACCTNTGGGCCCTGGTCAATCGCAACCCGGGCTGGTTCCCGGTGGTGGACGCCCGCTATGGCAGTGCGACCTTTGTACCCATGGCGGACAATGCACTGTTTGAGGTGCGTCTGTCATCGTCCGGCTTGCTGGCGCGACCGTTGAATGATCCGGCCCGACAGGCGTTGTCAGTCTGGGAGTGACCGATCTACCGAGAGAAAACGTAAAAGAAGACCACCAAATAACGGAGTGAAGCTTTGGAATTCATCAATGAGTACGGGCTGTTTCTAGCCAAGGTAATAACGGTCGTGATTGCGATCGGTTTTGTCGCCGGGCTGGTGGCAGCCGCTGGCAGCAAAAACCGGAAGCGGGGCGATAAAGGGCAGGTTGAGGTCGTCAAACTGAACGACCGCTTCAAGCATATGACCCACGCGCTCAAGCAGGCGGCATTGGATGATGCGGAGCGCAAAGCCGACGCCAAGGCCGAAAAAAAGCAGGAAAAGGCCGAGCAAGCCGAGAAAAAGAAAGCCCTCAAAGCCCAAGCCAAAAGCGATGGCAAACCGAAGGACAGCGATAAAAAACGGGTCTTTGTGTTGGACTTCAACGGCGACATCAAAGCCTCGGCCACTGACAGCCTGCGAGAAGAAATCACCGCCGTACTGAGCCTGGCCCGCCCTTCGGATGAGGTGGTGGTCAAGCTGGAAAGCGGCGGCGGGCTGGTGCACAGCTACGGCCTGGCGTCCAGCCAACTGGCCCGGATTCGAGACCGCCATATTCCCCTGACCGTATGCGTGGACAAGGTGGCGGCCAGTGGCGGCTATATGATGGCCTGCGTAGCGGACCGGATTCTGGCGGCCCCTTTCGCGGTACTGGGCTCGATCGGCGTGGTGGCCCAGTTACCGAATTTCCACAAGCTGCTGAAAAAGAACAACATCGATTTCGAGATGTTTACCGCGGGCGAGTACAAGCGTACCGTCACCATGTTTGGTGAAAACACGAAGAAGGGCCGGGACAAGTTTGTGGAGGACCTCGAAGACACCCACATTCTGTTTAAGGAGTTCGTTTCGGAGCACCGCCCTCAGGTGGAGATCGATAAGGTGGCGACCGGGGAGATCTGGTTTGGTCGTCGCGCGCAGTCGGTGAAGCTGATTGATGAGCTGAAAACCAGTGATGAGTATNTGGTACAGTTNGCCGAGAANTCCGATGTGTTTGANGTCAGTTTTGTGCACAAGAAGTCGCTCCCGGAAAAGCTCGGTATGGCCACCGAGGGTGCGGTNGATCGNCTTCTGTTACGTTGGTGGCAGCGNTCNAANAACCAGCGNTGGTTCTGAGCTCNGATGGTTGGTAGNTCTCCAGTGTNGTCCGGCCTCGGCGGGTGTACCGTTTGGAGACCCTCCGTGAATACATCCCTGTAGGCTTCTCGTCGGCTCCCTGCCTCCGAGAGTCTCCAAACGGTACA
>NZ_NZQP01000038.1:0-56012 GCF_002695945.1 Marinimicrobium sp.
GGAGCCCCGCCGTAAACCCATCCCTGGGGGCTTCTCGTCGGCTCCCTGCCTCCGAGAGTCTCCAAACGGTAAACCCCGCAAACGCCTCTGTGCCAGCATCATGTTGTTGGAGTCTTATCTATCTCCACCTCATTATCCGTTGGCACTGGCGGAGGGAGGGTAGGCCTCTTTGAGACCGTTACCCGCCTGGACGGCGGGTAATGAGCCCCCATGGATGGGTTTACGGCTTGTCTCAAAGAGGCCTACCCTCCCGCAGCACTACAATGCGAAGCGCCGGAGTAAAACGGACGAATCTTAGAAATTTACCACCGACGCTGAGGTTTTGGTGGCGCGCTTGTCCAGTTGTTCGCAGATTTCCCGCTGTAATGCCTCGCATAGCGCCGGGTCGCTCAAGGGCTCGCCCTCGTTATCGGTGATGAAAAACACATCCTCCACCCGCTCGCCCAAAGTGGCGATTTTGGCATTCTGCAACAGAATATCAAACTGCAGAAAAACCCGGCCAATACACGCCAGCAAACCCGGGCGGTCCGGACTGATCACCTCCAGTACCGTATAGCCACTGATCATGTCGTTGCTCAAGCTCGTGCGGGTGGGCATCGTAAAGTGCTTCAGGCGGCGGGGCGTGCGGCGGCTGATGACCTCGGAATAATCATCCACCAGTCGCAACTCATCCAGCAGTGCATCCTGAATGCGCTTGAGTACTTTCGGATCATCGCCCAGCGGCTCGCCGTCCTGGTTCAGAACAAAAAAGGTGTCCACGGTGTAGCCGCTGTTCGAGTTGTAAATGCGGGCATCCTGAATGTTCAGGTTCAACTGATCCAGGGCTGTGGCCACGGCGGCGAAGACGTTTTTGCGGCCCTTGCTGCGCACGAAAATCTGGGTCGCGCCCTCGAGTTCCCGGTTGGTGGTCTTCTTGATCAGGATGAGCGGTGTGTCGTCGGTGTGCTGGATCATCGCCTCGCTGTGCCAGGCAATATCCAGTGCCGTCTCGCGCATGAAATACTCTTCACCCATGTCGCTCCACAGCTGCCAGGCGGTGTCCGCGGAAATACCCTTGCGCTCGAGTTTGCGCAGGGCGGACTGCTGGGTTTCTTCGATCAGCTCGTGCTTATCAATATTGTTTTCCAGGCCCCGGCGCAACGCCCGCTTGGTTTCCATATAGAGCTGGCGCATCAGGCTGGCCCGCCAGGTGTTCCAGAGCTCTTTGTTGGTGCCATTGATGTCGGCAACCGTCAGGGTATACAGGTAGTCCAGCCGCTGCTGGTCGCCTACCCGTAGGGCAAAGTCGTGGATCACATCGGGGTCGGAGATGTCCTGCTTCTGGGCCACAGCGGACATGAGCAGGTGTTGTTCCACCAACCAGCAGATCAACCGGGTCTCCCGGGGCGACAGCCCATGGCGCTGGCAGAAGTCCTCGGCGTCCACGGCGCCAAGGGTGGAGTGATCCCCGCCGCGTCCCTTGGCAATGTCGTGGTACAGGCCAGCGATGTAGAGCAGCTCCGGCTTGGGGAGTCGTTTGATCACATGGGCGGCGATAGGAAACTCTTCTTTGGCATCCGGCGCCCAGAAGTCGCACATGTTCTGCATGACCTTCAGGGTGTGCGCATCCACGGTATAGATGTGGAACAGGTCGTGTTGCATCTGCCCGGTGACCTGGCCGAACTCCGGCAGGTACAGGCCGAGAATGCCGTAGCGGGACATCCGTTTGAGCTGTTCTACCAGGCCCTTCGGGTGGTGGAACAGCTCCAGAAACAGTTGGGTGTTGGTTGGGTTGCGGCGGTAGTCGTCGTCGATCAGGTGGCGGCTTTCCCGGATCAGGCGGATGGTGGATGCCCTTACCCCCTGGATTTCCGGGTGTTTGGCCATCAGCACGAAAATTTCCAGAAGCGCTGAGGGCGTTTCCTCAAAGACATAGATGTGCGCGGCCTCGATATAGTGATCGCGTAGCTGAAAGCGTTCATTCAACGCGGTCACATTTTTATTGACGCCTTTCTGCAGGATGACTTCGTGCAGAAATTGCAGCAGCACGTCGTTCAGTTCGCGCAGGGACATCACCAGGCGGTAGTAGCGGTGCATGAACTGCTCCACCGCCAGACTTTCGCTGTTGTCCTTGTAACCGAACATGGCCGCCAGTTCACGCTGATGATCAAACAGCAGGCGCTCCTCGGCGCGGCCCGCGATCAGGTGCAGGCCATAGCGGACCCGCCACAGGAACTCTTCACCGCTCTGGAGCAGGGAGAATTCTTCCTCGGTGAAAAAACCCTTGCCCTCGAGCTGTTTGAGCGTCCGGACCTGGAAGAAGCGCTTGGCCACCCAGCCGATCATCTGGATGTCGCGCAGGCCGCCCGGGGCATTCTTGATGTTGGGCTCGAGGTTGTATTCGGTATCGTTGTACTTCTGATGGCGCTGAATCTGCTCCTGCCATTTGGCCCGGAAAAAATCGTCCGCGGGCCAGAGCTGGTCGGGGGCGGTTTCCTGCATCAGTTGAATACGCAGCGAACTGTCGCCCACCAGTGTGCGGGATTCCATCAGGTTGGTGGCAACGGTAATGTCGTTGCGGGCATAGCCGACGCACTCTTCCAGGGAGCGGACGCTGTGACCGATCTCCAGGCCGATGTCCCAGAGAAAGGTGAGCAACTGCTCGATCTGCTCCTGGCAGCGGTCCCGAATATTGTCGTTGCCGGTCAGGACCAGCAGGTCGATGTCGGAGTGCGGGTGCAGCTCACAGCGGCCGTAGCCCCCAACGGCCTCCAGACTGATGCCCAGGGGCCAGCGATTGCGATGCCAGGCGTAGTGGAGCATGCAGTCGACAAACAGGGCGCGCTCGTGAACCAGTGCGCGAATATCCTCGCCCTCGCGAAAGCGCGCATCAAACTGCCGATTGGCGGCGGTGATCGCGTCCTTGAAAACGGTGATGACGGGCTGCTCTGCCAGAGCGCGGCGAAAGCGCGCCTGATCGAAAAAGAACAGTGGACGTTCGAAGTAGGGCAGCGCGGCAGTATCCATGATCAGAAGTCTTCTTCGCGACGGGCCGTCAGTACTTCAACGCCGTCTTTGGTCACCGCCAGGGTGTGCTCCCACTGGGCGGAAAGCCGGCCGTCCTTGGTTTCCACGGTCCAGCCGTCGCCTTTGGTTTTGGTGTGGCGCTTGCCGGCGTTGATCATGGGCTCAATGGTGAAGGTCATACCTTCCTTGAGCTCCAGTCCCGTGTCAGGGCGGCCGTAGTGCAGGACCTGGGGGTCTTCATGGAAGACCGCGCCAATGCCGTGGCCACAGTACTCCCGCACCACAGAGTAGTGGTTGCTTTCGGCGTGCTGTTGGATGGCATGGCCAATGTCGCCCAGCTTGACGCCGGGTTTGACCATCTCAATACCTTTATACAGGCATTCCTGAGTCACCTGAACCAGGCGCTCGGCGTGGGGCAGGCGCTTGCCGACGAAATACATTTTGCTGGTGTCGCCGTGGTAGCCGTCATAAATCACGGTCACGTCAATATTGACGATATCCCCGTTTTTGAGCACTTTCTTCTCCGACGGGATGCCGTGACAGACCACCTGATTAATGGAGGTGCAGATGGATTTCGGGAAGCCCCGGTAGTTGAGGCATGCCGGAATGGCGTTCTGCTCGTTGACGATGTGGTCGTGGCAGATTCGGTCCAGCTCGGCCGTGGTCACACCGGGCTGGACGTGGGGTTCGATCAGTTCCAGCACCTCGGCGGCCATGCGGCCGGCGACGCGCATTTTCTCGATTTCTTCCGGGGTTTTGATGCTGACAGACATGTCTACTCGCTAGATTGAAGGGAAAACCACCATTCTAAACGATCTGGGCAGTGTCTGACAGTCTGGGAGAGACCGCCCTCAGGCGGCCGCATCCACGTATTCCAGCGCGTGAATGACCCCGCGCAGCTCGGCCAGTCCCTTCATGCGGCCGCCGTAAGAGTATCCGGGGTTGATGCCGGGGCGGCCGATCTCCTCGGCCATCAGGTGGCCGTGGTCTGGACGCATGGCGATTTCCGGCAGTTGGCTGTGGTTCTTGCGTCGGCGCCGTTCTTCTTCCAGCAGGGCCCGGATCAGCCCGACCATATCGTTATCGCCGCCGAGGTGGTCCGACTCGTAAAAGGAGCCATCGGCCTCGCGCCGGATATTGCGTAGGTGCACAAAATAGATGCGGGAACCGAACTCCCGGGCCATGGCGACCAGGTCATTGTCGGCCCGGGCACCGTAGGAGCCGGCACACAGGGTGAGGCCGTTGGCCTCGCTGGGCACGGCGTCAAGCAGGGCGCGGGCATCGGCGGCGGTCGACACCACACGCGGCAGCCCGAAGAGCGAGAAGGGTGGGTCATCCGGGTGGATCGCCAAGCGTAAGCCCACGGCCTCGGCGGTCGGGGTGACGTCTTTGAGAAACTGGATCAGGTTGGCGCGCATGCCATCCTCCCCCAGGGCAATAAACTGCTCGATCGCCACCCGGATGCCCTCGCGATCATAGGAGCCCTCTCCGCCGGGCAGTCCGGCAATGATGTTCTTCTCCAGCTGGACTTTCTCGGCGTCCGACATGGCGCGGAAGCGCTGTTCGGCCCGCTCCAGGATGTCGTCCTTGTAGCTGACCTCTGCGTTTCGCCGCTGGAGGATGTGCAGGTCATAGGCGGCAAAATCGGCCATTTCAAAGCGCAGTGCGCGGCTGCCATTGGCCAGCTCGTAGTCCAGATTGGTGCGGGTCCAATCGACCACGGGCATAAAGTTGTAGCAGACGTCGTGAATCCCGGCCGCGGCGAGGTTGGTAAGCGTTTCCCGGTAATTGTCGATGTGTCGCTCAAAGTCGCCGCTGCGGGTCTTGATGTCATTGTGCAGCGGCACGCTTTCGACCACGGACCATTCCAGGCCCCGCGCCTCAATCAGTGCCTTGCGCTCGAGGATCGCCTTCAACGGCCAGACTTCCCCGGTGGGAATGTCGTGCAGTGCAGTCACCACGCCTGTGGCGCCGGCCTGGGCAATCTGCTCAAGGGATACGGTGTCATTGGGGCCAAACCAGCGCCAGGTTTCTTTCATTCGGTTGCTCTCTCAACGTTCAGTGTTCGTGTATAGCCTGCCGATCGAGGGGGATCGGCCATTTAGTGTCATGGTGACTATTAGACATCAGCGGCCGCTCCGGCGCAACGGCCTGGGCGGGGGAGAGATGTCGTTCGGGTTCCACTGGCCGACAAATTATGGTATAAAGCGCGGCTCCGCGGCCAGTGCGATGCACGACCGAGGAGTGCCGACCCGGTCAAACGGGCGGTAAATAAACCATGAACGTCACACATACACCGTCACGTTCAGCCTGGGTGCTCACTGGTTATCAGTGGGTTGGCTGGCGGGGTGTATGGAGGCCCAACCCGATAGGAATGACAAAATGCCTACAGTAAGCATGCGCGATATGCTGCAGGCTGGTGCCCACTTCGGCCACCAGACCCGCTATTGGAACCCCAAGATGAACCGTTTCATCTTCGGTGCCCGCAACAAGATTCACATCATCAATCTGGAAAAGACCGTACCGGCCTTCGCTGAAGCGATGGACGTGGTCAAGAAGATGGCCGCCCAGAAGAAAAAGGTACTGTTCGTCGGTACCAAGCGCGCCGCCCAGAAGACCATCAAAGAGCAGGCCGAGCGTGCCGGTATGCCCTTCGTCAGCCACCGCTGGCTCGGTGGTATGCTGACCAACTACAAGACCATCCGCGCCTCTATCCGTCGCTACCGCGACCTGGAAGCCCAGAGCCAGGATGGTACCTTTGACAAGCTGACCAAGAAAGAAGCGCTGATGCGCACCCGCGAGATGNACAAGCTGGAAAACTCCATCGGTGGTATCAAAGACATGAACGGCCTGCCCGATGCCCTGTTCATTGTTGACGTTGACCACGAGCGCATTGCCGTTCAGGAAGCCAAGAAGCTGGGTNTGCCGATCATCGGTATCGTAGACACCAACAGCAACCCGGACGACATCGACTACGTCATCCCGGGCAACGATGACGCCATCCGCGCCATCAAGCTGTACGTTTCCGCCATGGCNGATGCCTGCCTGGAAGGGGCGAAAGAAGCTTCTGCCGTGCCCAACAAAGACGAATACGTGCCCGCCGAAGGCGAAGCCGCGTCCGAGTAATCCGGCTCCTGGCCGATCGGCANAAGACAAGGGGGCAGGCCAGANGGCGGCCCCCTTTTTTCGAATACTGAGTTAGACCCATTTCAAGAGGATAGCGACATGGCAGCGATTTCTGCGTCAATGGTTAAGGAGCTGCGCGAGCGTACCGGGCTCGGCATGATGGAGTGTAAAAAGGCCCTGAACGAAGCCGATGGCGACGTTGAAGTGGCGATTGAGAACCTGCGTAAGGCCAGNGGCCTGAAGGCCGCCAAGAAGGCCGGTCGTACCGCCGCTGACGGTGTGGTTTCCGTCAAGGTGGCCGATGACAACAGCTACGCCGTGGTTCTGGAAGTGAACAGCGAAACCGACTTTGTCGCCCGCGATGAAGGCTTCCTGGCGTTCGTCAGCAAGGTGCTGGACAAGGCCTTTGCCGACAAGCAGAGCGACGTGGCGGCCCTGATGANCGGCGATCTGGAAGGCGATCGCGAAGCGCTGGTACAGAAAATCGGTGANAACATCACCGTACGTCGCGCCGCCGTGGTAGAAGGTGGTGTGGTNGACGGTTACGTTCACTCCAACAACCGCATTGCGGTGGTTACCCANCTGCAGGGCGGTGGCGATGCCGAGCTGGCGCGCGATGTGGCNATGCACGTNGCCGCAGTAAACCCCCAGGTCATCAACCCGGACGATATGCCCGCNGAGCTGGTGGAAAAAGAGAAGGAAATCATCAAGGCTCAGCCGGATATGGAAGGCAAGCCGGCTGAAATCGTCGAGAAGATGATGATGGGACGTATCAACAAGTTCCTGAAGGAAGGNAGCCTGGTTGAGCAGCCGTTCGTCAAGAACCCGGAAATCAAAGTGGGCAAGCTGGCGGCTGACGCGGGTGCGACCATCCAGAGCTTTGTGCGCTTTGAAGTGGGCGAAGGTATCGAGAAAGAGACCGTCGATTTCGCCGAAGAAGTGGCCGCTCAGGTCAAGGCCTCTTCCAAAGGTTAATNGCCGCTGCTCTNTCGTCANGTGGGCCCGANCTGGGTNNACNTGNCGAATTTCTTAACCTGAATGAGCACCTTGCGGAGAACCTGGTATGCCAAGCGCGCGCGACAAGAAGTACAAACGAATTCTGTTGAAGCTCAGCGGCGAAGAGCTGATGGGCTCCGAAGGCTTTGGGATTGATCCCAAGGTNCTGGATAAAATGGCCCTGGAAATTGGCCAGTTGGTTGGCATCGGTGTCCAGGTGGGCCTGGTCATTGGCGGTGGCAACCTGTTTCGCGGGGCNGCGCTCAGCAGTGCCGGCCTGAATCGCGTCACCGGCGACCATATGGGNATGCTGGCNACGGTCATGAATGCTCTGGCCATGCGGGATGCACTTGAGCGCTCGAATATTTCCTCCCGGGTGATGTCCGCCATCCCCATGAGNGGCATTGTCGAACACTANGACAGTCGCCAGGCCAACCGCGCNCTGACCTCGGGCGAGGTGGTGATTTTCTCGGCCGGCACCGGCAACCCGTTCTTTACCACCGATTCGGCGGCCTGCTTGCGCGCCATCGAAGTNGAGGCCGANATTGTNCTNAAAGCNACCAAGGTNGANGGNGTNTACACNGCNGANCCGATGCAGGATCCNGCNGCNACCAANTANGANCGNCTGACCTACGACGAAGTGCTGGAGCGNAANCTGGGNGTNATGGATNTGACCGCGATTTGCNTNTGNCGGGANCACGATATGCCNGTACGGGTATTNCGCATGAATAAAACCGGGGCNCTGCTCAACATTGTGGTCGGTAGCAATGAGGGCACCCTGATCGAAGAGGGCAAAAACAATGCTGAATGAATTTAAAAAAGATGCCGAAGCCCGTATGGCCAAATCGGTCGACGCGNTGGGNAATAACTTCAACAANATCCGTACNGGCCGTGCCCATCCGAGCATCCTGGACGGTATTCATGTGTCCTACTACGGCGCGGAAACGCCCCTGGCNCAGTTGGCCAACGTCAACGTGGAAGATGCCCGCACNCTGAGCATCANCCCCTGGGAAAAGCAGTTGGTGCCGGAGATCGANAAAGCGATCATGAAGTCGGANCTCGGNCTGAACCCGTCCACCAACGGTGGCGTGATTCGCATNCCNATGCCGCCGCTGACCGAAGAGACGCGTAAAAATTACATCAAGCAGGCGCGCCANGAAGCNGAGAANGCNCGNGTNGCNGTGCGCGGNGTGCGTCGTGACNTTCTGTCCGATGTGAAAGCGCTGCTCAAAGACAAGGAAATCAGCGAAGACGACGANCGTCGTGCTCAGGACGAGATTCAAAAAATAACCGATAAATACATTGCTCAGATTGACAAGGCTCTCAGTGCCAAGGAAGCGGATCTGATGGAAATCTGAGCCGTGGGGCGGTCCTCCNGACCGCCCCATTTGGCCCGCGCGGCAACTGATCCAGGAGTTTTTTGTGACCAGCAATTCCCTGCGCCATATCGCTATTATCATGGACGGCAACAACCGCTGGGCCAAGCAGCGAGGACTGTCCGGTGTGGCCGGTCATAAGGTCGGTGCCGAGCGTATCCGGGACATCATGACCGCCTGCCAGGACCTGGGCATTGAAGTGCTNACCCTGTTCGCGTTCAGCAGTGAAAACTGGAAGCGTCCCAANAAAGAAGTGGAAGCCTTGATGTCNCTGTTTCAATGGTATTTGAAGCAGGAGGCCAAAGAGCTCCGCAAGAAAAATGTCCGGCTCCGTGTGGTAGGCAACCGCGAGCGNTTCAGTCCNTCTNTGCAAAAGTCCATAGCCGATGCGGAGGCCATGACCCGCGAGGGTGATACGACGCTGGTGATCGCGGCGGACTACGGCGGTCGATGGGATATTGCCAACGCCGCCCGACAGATGGCGGAACAGGTCGCTGCCGGTACTCTGGACCCGGCCGATATCGATGAGCACACCTTNCACCGCCATACCAGCCTGAGCGATCTGCCCGACCCGGATCTGTTGATTCGCACGGGGGGCGAGGTGCGTATCAGTAACTTCCTGCTCTGGCAGTCGGCCTACGCCGAACTGTATTTCAGTCAATTACTCTGGCCGGACTTTGGCGCCGATGAGCTCAAAGCCGCNGCNGANGATTTCTATCGACGCCAGCGNCGGTTCGGAAAGACCGCGGATCAACTGGANGCGCCGGGTCGCGCCGGGGAGGCGAGACATGCTTAAGCAACGAGTGATTACNGCGGTTCTGCTGGCCAGTGTNTTTGTCGCTGCGCTGGTGTTTTTGCCGGGGCCACTTTTCTCCGCCTTTGCCGCCACCATCACCCTGATCGGGGCCTGGGAGTGGGCCAATCTGTCCGGCCTGTCAAAGCGCTGGCAGCGCGGGGTCTATGTGCTGGCGGTCGGAGCCTTGCTGGGCCTGGGCGCGGCGTATCTGGGCGTTCATCATCTACCGGATCAGTCCCTTGATAGCCGCGAGTTGATGGAAAGCCAGAGTCTGGCGTTTCGCAATATTCTGATGGTGGGCTGTATCTGGTGGGCGCTGGCATTGCTGTGGGTACAGGGTTACCCCAGTAGTGCACTGCTCTGGCACAGTCGTTGGATGCGGGCCCTCATGGGGTTCTTCGTCCTGGTACCCGCNTGGGCGGGGCTTTCGTACCTGCGCGTTCAGGACAGCGGGCTGTGGNTGCTGGTGTTGTTGGTGGCGATTGTGGCCTGTGCGGATATCGGTGGCTACTTTGCCGGGCGTCGGTGGGGCAAACATAAGTTGGCGGTCAGCGTCAGTCCGGGCAAAACCTGGGAAGGGTTTGCTGGCGGCGTTGCGGCCAATATCCTGCTGGCTCTGCTGGTCGGGTACTTCTGGCAGGGCAGTGTCTTGTTCTGGCTGGCGATCATTCTGCCNACCAGCCTGGTGTCGGTGCTCGGGGATCTGCTCGAGAGCATGGTCAAGCGCCAGCGGGGTATCAAGGACAGCAGCGCGCTGCTGCCGGGCCATGGTGGCGTTCTGGATCGGGTCGACAGCCTGACGTCGGCCGCNCCGGTATTTGCCCTGGCACTGTTGGCCGGCGGCTGGCCCCAGGGCTGAGGTCACTATGCAGTTTGTTACTATTTTGGGCGCATCCGGATCAATCGGCAGCAGCACCCTGGACGTATTGGCCCGGCACCCGGATCGCTACCGGGTATATGCGCTCACCGCGTTTTCCCAGTGGCGCAAGCTGGCGGACGCCTGCCTTACCCACCGGCCCCGCTATGCGGTTGTGGTCGAACCGGCCGAAGCCGAGGCTCTACAGGCGTGGCTGAAAGCCAAAGGCAGCGAGACCGAAGTCCTGTCGGGTACTCAGGCGCTGAGTGAGGTTGCGGCAGCGCCTGCCGTGGACACCGTCATGGCGGCCATCGTCGGGGCGGCCGGTCTGGTGCCGACACTGGCGGCGGTGGAGGCCGGTAAAAAGGTGTTGCTGGCCAACAAAGAGGCACTGGTTATGGCCGGTGCTCTCTTCACCCGGGCGGTCGAGCAGCATCGCGCAACACTGTTGCCCATTGATAGCGAGCACAACGCCATTTTCCAGTGTCTGCCCGCCCACCCTCAGGATTGCCTGAGCGAAGGCCTGGCGACCTGTGGTGTGCGGAAGATACTCTTGACGGCCTCCGGCGGTCCCTTTCGAGAATATTCCCGCCAGCAGCTTGAGGCCGTCACCCCCGAGCAGGCTTGTGCCCACCCGAACTGGAGCATGGGGCAGAAAATTTCCGTTGATTCCGCCACCTTGATGAACAAGGGGCTGGAGCTGATTGAGGCGTGCTGGCTGTTCCGTGCCCGGCCCGAGCAGATTGAGGTGGTTGTCCACCCGCAGAGCGTCATTCACTCCATGGTTGAGTACGTGGACGGTTCGGTGCTGGCCCAACTGGGGAATCCGGACATGCGCACACCCATTGCCCACGCACTGGCTTGGCCCGAGCGCATCGCCTCGGGCGTTTCCGGCCTGGACATGATCAGCACCGCACGCCTGGACTTTGAAGCGCCGGATCTGGATCGTTTTCCGGCGCTGAGACTGGCGGTGGAGGCGGCGGGGCAGGGCGGTACGGCGCCCGCACTGCTCAATGCGGCCAATGAGGTGGCGGTAGCGGCATTTCTTCGGCGTCAGATCGGCTTTACCGATATCCCCAAGGTGATCGAATCCGTGCTCGAGCGGGTACCTGTGACTGAACCCGAGGACCTGCTGGTGGTCCAAACCGCGGATCAGGAGGCCAGACGCCTGGCGCAATCCCTGATCGAAGCACGCTGAGAGGTATTTCGTGGCTCTTATTCAGACAATAATCTGGTTTCTGGTCGCCCTGGTCATTCTGGTGGCTGTGCATGAGTTTGGGCATTTCTATGTGGCGCGCCGCTGTGGCGTCAAGGTCCTGCGGTTTTCCATTGGCTTCGGCCGGGTGCTCTGGCGCCGGACAGACCGCCAGGGCACGGAGTATGCGCTGGCCGCCATACCGCTGGGCGGCTACGTCAAAATGCTCGATGAACGGGAAGGTGAGGTGCCGGAAGAGGAGCTGCACCGCTCGTTCAATCGAAAAAACGTCTGGCAGCGCATCGCCATTGTTGCGGCGGGGCCGGTGGCCAACTTCATTCTGGCGATTCTGCTGTTCTGGCTGTTGATGATACCCGGCACCCGGGAGCCGATTCCGATCGTCGGTGAAGTGGAGCCAGGGTCGGTCGCCGCCCAGGCGGGCCTGGAGGCCGGTCAGGAGATTCTGGCCGTGGATGGCGAGCCCACCCCGACCTGGCAGGCGTTGCACCAGCAGTTGCTGCGCCGCCTGGGCGAAAGCGGCACCATTCAGTTTCTGGTGAAATACCCCGGCTCCGATCTGCAGTACATGTCCCAGGCACCGCTTGATGGCTGGCTGCGCGGCGCTGAAGAGCCGGACCCGGTGGCCGGACTGGGGCTGACCCTGGATCGGCCCGAGCCGCAGGCGATCCTCGGACAGATTGTGCCGGACAGCCCGGCTGAGCGAGCGGGGCTGATCTCCGGTGACCGCATTCTCAGTGTCGACGGCGAATCGGTGTCGGGCTGGTCCGAGTGGGTGGATTACGTTCGGGCCCGACCCGGGCAAGAAATTCAGATGACAGTGGAACGCGATGGCGGTCAGACGAGTCTATCGGTGACGCCGGAGACGATAGAGGAGAATGGCGAGCGCTTTGGTCGCGTCGGCGTGGGCATTCAGCCGCAGCCGTGGCCGGAAGAGCGAATCAGGACCTATCACTATGGGCCNGTGGANTCNTTNGTGGCGGGCGTGGACCGCACCTGGGAGACCGCCGGCTTTGTNCTGCTCTCNGTGAAGAANNTGGTNGTGGGCGAAATTTCGACGAAAAACTTGAGTGGCCCCATCACCATTGCTAAGGTGGCCGGCGATTCCGCCGAGAGTGGCTGGAAAAGCTTTGTGGGCTTTGTGGCGCTGCTCAGTATCTTCCTCGGNGTGTTCAACCTGTTGCCGATTCCGGTGCTCGATGGTGGNCATNTGCTGTATTACGCCATTGAGGTGGTTAAAGGNAGCCCGGTNTCTGATCGCGTTCAGCAGGTCGGGTATCAGATTGGCCTGGTGATGGTGGTCGGNCTCATGGTGCTGGCGTTCTACAACGATATTATGCGCCTCTGACGATGCGTCTTTAGNCATNGCCCCAANTGNAATTGGGGACATANAAGATACGTGGCGGTGCCAATNCTGCCGAATGCAATTGATCTCAACCGAAAAAAGAATTTTTCTATGATGCGAGTTTGGATGCGAGTGATGAGTCTGNTGGCNGCCCTGTTGCTATCGGCAGTGGTGCAGGCCCAGAGTTTTCAGATCAGTGACATTCGGGTGGAAGGCTTGCAGCGGGTNTCTGCCGGCACCGTGTTCAGTGCNCTGCCACTGCGAGTGGGNGATCAGGTAACNTCTGAAGATATCCGGATGGCCACNCGCTCGCTGTTNCAGGTGGGNTACTTTGCCGATGTGGCCATGGGCCGGGACGGCGATGTTNTGGTGGTAAAGCTCGAAGAGCGTCCAGCCATTAACGAAATCACCATTGAGGGAAACAAGGTCATCAAAACCGAAGACCTGATGGGCAGTCTTCGCGATAGCGATCTGTTTGAAGGCCAGATTTTTCAGCGCGCCACTCTGGAAGGGATCAGTCAGGCGNTGGAGCGAGAGTANATNGGCCAGGGTCGCTACGGNGCNTCGGTGGANATTGANGTNGAGGATCTGCCTCGCAACCAGGTGAAGGTGACCGTCAACGTCAATGANGGCAANCCGGCNCGGATCAAGGGNATCAATATTGTNGGCAACGANNTNTACAGTGAAGAAGAATTGCTGGAAGGCTTTGAACTCAAATCTTCGGGCTGGCTTTCATGGATTACCGGGGATGATAAATACTCCCGGGAAAAGCTCACCGGCGATATTGAAACCCTGGAGTCCTTTTACCTGGACCGCGGCTACCTGAGTTTTCGTATTGATTCCACCCAGGTGGCGTTGAGCCCGGACAAATCCAAAATCTATATCACCCTGAATGTTTCCGAAGGCGAAATTTACAAAGTCAGTGAAGTGGAACTGGCCGGTGACCTGAAACTGCCGGAACCCCTGGTTCGGCGCGTGATCATGCTGCGTGAGGGTGACGATTTCTCCCAGATCCTGATGACCAACTCATCCGAGTACATTACCCAGCGCCTGGGCAATGAAGGCTACACCTTTGCGGAAGTGGAGGGGATTCCCGAGAAGAACGAAGAAGACAAGACCGTCAAGGTGACCTTCTTTGTGGATCCGGGTCAGCGGGCCTACGTGCGGCGTATCAATTTCAAGGGCAATACCAAGACGATCGATGAGGTGCTGCGTCGGGAGATGCGGCAGATGGAAGGCGGTGCCGCCTCCAACTCCCAGATCGAGCACTCGAAGATCCGCCTGGATCGCCTCGGCTTCTTCAAAGAGGTCAACGTCGAAACCAACGAGGTTCCGGGCACCAGCGATCAGGTCGACGTGGAGTACACCGTCGAAGAGCAGCCCTCCGGCAGTATGGGGTTGCAGATTGGTTATGCGGAATACAGTGGCTTGCTGCTGTCGGCCAATATCCAGCAGAACAACTGGTTTGGCACCGGTAAGCAGGTGGGATTCTCCCTGAGTAACAGCCGCTTCCGGACCGCCTATAATTTCAGCTACAACGACCCCTATTTCACCAAAGACGGGGTGAGTCGCGGCATCAACCTGTACTACACCAAAAGTGATTACGCCAACTTTGGTGTGGCCGGTTATAGCACCGACACCTATGGTGCGCGATTGAGTTTTGGCTATCCGATCTCGGAAATCGAGCGCATCGGATTCAGCTTTGAGGCGCGCGATCTAACGGTCAAACCGTCGGCATCGTCTCCGCGAGAAATCATCCGTACGCCCGTTATCGGCGAAGGGGCTCCCTACATCACTCAAACTGAACTCGAGCAGATGCGGGAAGATATCGCCATGGGACGCGACTTCCCCGATGGTTACAGTGATAACCGGGTGACTGAGTCTGTATTGGGCGAGCCGGGGTATCTGGATCTGTATGGCAATGAATTTCAGGATGGGCTGATCGGTTTCAATTACGTCAAGTCGACCCTGAACCGTGGGATGCTCGCGACTCGAGGCACTTCGCAGCGATTCTCCATTGAGGCGGCGGTTCCCGGTGGGGACCTCGAGTACTACAAGATCCAGTTCCAGGGCGAGACCTACAAACCCCTCACCCGTGCTCTGACCCTGAAACTGCGCACCAATCTGGGGTTTGTGGACAGCTATGGGGATACCGAGCTGCCGTTCTTTGAACACTTTTACGCCGGTGGCTTCGGCTCGGTGCGCGGGTTTGAGCGCAACAGCCTCGGTCCGCGGTCAACGCCGGCAGAGCGCTCCTATACCGTGCCCTTTGCCTGGGACGATGCCAATGGCGATGGCGTCATCTCTGACAGCGAAACCTCCTCTGGCTACCTGTTGTGTGAAGATCAGGAAGCCTTTGGTGAGAACTATGACCTGGACGCGCTCAAGTGTAATCCCGGCGAACTGGTCACCCAGTACGGCGTGCGGCAAAGCCAGTTGAGCAACCGCAACAGCCGCTACGATGCCTTTGGCGGTAACATTCAGGTTGAAGCCGGCGCGGAGATTCTGTTCCCGCTGCCGTTCATCAAAGACCAGCGTATGCTGCAGTCCAGCTTCTTTGTGGAGGCGGGCAACGTGTTCAGCACCACCTGCTCTGAGCGCCAGCGCAACTGTTACGAACCGGATATTGATCGGCTGAGTGCCTCCGCCGGTTTTGGTCTGACCTGGATTACCGGGTTTGGTCCGCTGACCTTCGCGGTGGCCCGCCCAATCAACGAAAACGAGGAAGACAAAGCGGAATTTTTCCAGTTTTCTTTGGGTGGATCCTTCTAACGCGGTATCATTGGCCCTTTTTCGGGCCTTGCCCGCAGGATATGACCCCTTCAGGGGACTCAATGGCCCTGATTGCAGGGCCTTTTCATTTCCTAACCTATTGATAATACAGAGGAAATTAACATCATGTTGGCTAATGCAAAGAAAATCGCCCTCGGGCTGGTATTGCTCCTGGGTTCCTCCGTCGCGCTGGCGCAAGGTAAAGTCGTGGTCCTGGACCTGCAGGCCGCCGTGCTTGGCACCGATAAAGCACAAGCGCGTCTGGAAAGCCTGGAAAAGGACGAGGATTACGTCGCTCTGCGCACCCGTTACCAGAGTCTGACCTCTGAGTTGCAGGCGTTTCAGGAGGATGCTCAGAAAAACGGCATGACCTGGTCCGATGAGCAGAAGCAGGCCAAGCAACAGGAAATGCGCGAGCTGCGTGAGCAGTATGAGCGTACCGTGCAGGGGCTCCAAGGCGAGCGCCAGCAGGTGATGCAGGTCATCATGCAGGAAATGGGCGAACAGACTCAGTCAGCCCTGGCGCAGTTGATCGAAGCGGAAAAAATCGGCCTGGTGCTGAACAGCCAGAGCGCGTTCCACGCCTCAGCAGAGTATGACATCACCGATGACCTGACTGACATGCTGAACAAGGCTAACTGATAGAGGGCCCGAGTGTGTCACCCACCTTGACTCTGGCAGAGCTGGCGGCGTGGCTGGATGCCGATTTTGAAGGCGATGGCGACTGCCCCCTGAGCGGGCTGGGAACGCTCCAGTCGGCGCTGCCGGGGCAGTTGAGTTTTATTGCCAACCCGGTTTATCGGAAGTATCTGGCGAGCACGCGCGCCTCGGCGGTGATCATGCGTCCGGATCTGGCCGCAGAGTACCCGGGTAACAAGCTTCTGACCGCCAACCCCTATGAGGCGTATGCCCGGCTGACAGAACGTTTCGATGACCGGCCGGCGGTACCCACTGGCTGTCATCCTACTGCCGTGATCGGCGATGGCTGCCAACTGGCGGAGGGAGTTAGCATCGGTCCCCAGGCGACGATTGGCCGCCAGGTAGTGCTGGCGGAAGGCGTCGAGATCGGGGCCGGAGCCAGCATTGGCGATGGCTGTCACATCGGCGCGGGAACGCGAATTGCCGCCCGCGCCGTTCTCTACCACGACATTCGCGTGGGGGAGCGCTGTGTGATCCACAGTGGGGCGGTCATTGGCGCAGACGGATTCGGATTTGCCCCCACCGCCGACGGCTGGTTGAAAATTCACCAGCTCGGCAGTGTTGTCATTGGTAATGATGTTGAAATAGGCGCCGGAACAACGGTGGATCGGGGCGCACTGGACGATACCCGAATCGCGGATGGCGTAAAAATCGACAATCAGGTGCAAATCGCGCACAACGTCTCGATCGGACGAAATACGGCCATTGCGGGACAAGCGGGTCTTGCCGGGAGCACGACGGTAGGGGAGAATTGCACGATTGCTGGCGGAGTGGGCATTGTGGGCCATCTGACGATTGCCGATGGGGTACACGTTACGGCCATGAGCCTGGTCACGCACTCCCTTCAAAAGCCTGGTTCCTATTCCTCCGGGACCCCACTGGCGCCCACCCGAGAGTGGCGTCGAAACGCTGTGCGATTTAAGCAATTGAACGAGTTGGCCACACGCCTGAAAAAGCTCGACGAATAGATGAACCTATCGCTGCCGGATGGCGGCGTCAGAGATAAACTGCCGGCCAACTCAGGCGGGCAATCATGAACACCCAGGGGTCGTTGACTATGATGGATGTACGAGAAATACGTGAATACCTGCCACACCGCTATCCGTTTCTTTTGGTGGATCGGGTTGTGGAATTAGTGGAAGGCGAGTCAATCGTCGCTTACAAAAACATTTCGGTCAACGAAGAGGTGTTCAACGGTCACTTCCCGCAAAGCCCGGTATTTCCCGGCGTCATGATTCTGGAAGCGCTGGCTCAGGCCTCGGGCATTCTGGGCTTTAAAACCATGAACAAGAAGCCGGAAGATGGCTCCATTTATCTGTTTGCCGGTGTGGATGATGTGCGTTTCAAGCGCCAGGTCATTCCCGGTGATCGTCTGACGTTAGAGTCCCGGGTGGTTTCCGTGAAGCGGGGCATCTGGAAGTTTGAGTGCAAGGCCACCGTCGATGGCGTTCTGGCGGCCTCCGCCAACATTCTGTGTGCGGACCGCAAGGTTTAATAGAAGCCCCGGGGTGTTCCGTGTGAGCCCCCCTCCACCCTCGAACTTCCCGGACAAGAGTGAGAACAGCGTTGATTCACCCCACTGCGATTATTCATTCTGATGCNNGCTTGGCGCCCGACGTGGAAGTCGGGCCCTGGACGATAATCGGTGCTGATGTCGAAATCGGCTCGGGTACGGTGATTGAGTCTCACGTCGTCATCAAGGGGCCGACCCGAATTGGCGCGCACAACCATATNTTTCAGTTCTCGACTATTGGCGAAGCAACGCCGGATCTCAAATACAAAGGCGAGCCCACTCGGCTGGTCATCGGTGATCACAANATCATCCGTGAAGGGGTGACCATTCACCGCGGAACCGTTCAGGACCGCAGCGAGACCACCATCGGTGATCACAATCTGTTGATGGCCTATGTGCATATCGGTCATGACAGTGTTGTGGGCAACCACTGCATTCTGGTCAACAATACGGCCCTGGCAGGTCATGTTCACATTGGTGACTGGGCGATTCTCAGTGGNTTNACCCTGGTNCACCAGTACTGCCACATTGGCGCCCACAGCTTTACCGGCATGGGNACCGCTCTGGGCAAGGANNTGCCGGCGTANGTCATGGCCAACGGCAATCCGGCGGAAGCGAAGAGTATCAACGCGGAAGGCCTTCGGCGCCGCGGTTTTGACANGTCGGAAGTCGCCTCAATTCAAAAAGCCTTCAAGCTACTGTATCGCCGCGGCCTGACGNTGGGCGAAGCACTGGCCGAGCTNGANCCNATGGTNGCCGATTGCAGGGCGCTCGAAGTGATGGTGGACTCTATCCGGAGCTCGTCACGCGGTATTGTTCGCTAGGAACTTTCTATGGAAGCGCAAGGGCACTCGACATCGACCTCATCTCGTGGCCGACTGCAGATTGGTATGGTCGTGGGTGANGCGTCCGGTGATATTCTGGGCGCCGCTCTCATGCGCGCTCTGCGNCAGCATTATCCGGACTGCGAATTCTCGGGCATCGGCGGNCCGCGTATGCTCGAGCAGGGCTTCCACTCGTTTTTCCCNATGGANCGACTGTCGGTCATGGGCCTGATNGACCCGCTCAAGCGNCTGCCGGAACTGCTCAAAATCCGNAAGTTTCTGAAAANTCATTTNACCGAGCAGCCGCCNGCGGTCTTCATTGGNGTCGACTCNCCGGATTTNACCCTCAATATCGANCGGCACCTGCGCTCGGCGGGCGTGCCCACGGTGCACTATGTCAGCCCCTCGGTCTGGGCCTGGCGCCAGGGGCGGATCAAAGGCATTGCCCGCAGNGTCGACCTGATGCTGACCCTGCTGCCCTTTGAGGCGGCCTTTTACGAGCAACATCAGGTTCCCGTGGCCTTTGTCGGCCACNACCTGGCCGATGAAATNCCGCTGGAGNTCGACGCCATGGGCGCCCGNGCNGCCCTGNGAATNGATCACAAAGGCCCCCTGGTGGCNCTGCTGCCGGGCAGCCGCAGTGGCGAGGTAGAGCAACTCGGCCCCCTGTTTCTGAAGGCGGCCCGGCTGTGCCGGGAGCACCGGCCCAACCTGCAGTTTGTGATTCCCGCCGCCAGCCCCGAACGCTACCGGCAGATTCATCATCAGTTGTCCGAGTTTGTGGATCTACCGGTNCACCTGGTGCAGGGGCAGTCCCAGCAGGCCATGGCGGCNGCCGANGTTGCNCTGATTTCCTCCGGCACCACGGCNCTGGAGGCCATGNTGCTCAAAACNCCCATGGTGGTGGCCTACAAAATGGCCCGCTTGTCCTACGCGATCCTGTCCCGNATGCTGAAAACGAAGTACGTCTCGCTGCCCAACCTGTTGGCCGACCGCGCCCTGGTACCGGANCTGCTNCAGGACGCGGCCACACCNGAAGCGCTNAGNGCGGCGGTNTTGGACTATATCGACCACCCGGAGCAGACTGAGGCACTGGTGGAGACNTTCACGGATATGCACCGGAACCTCGCCCGCAATGCCAGTGAAAAAGCCGCTGCAGCCATTGCGGATCTACTGGAGACCCGGGCCCGATGAGCGTGGTTTTGGAACCGTTCGAACCGGCGTACACTGGCCCATGGCTCGCTGGCGTGGATGANGTGGGTCGAGGCCCCCTGGCGGGCGACGTCGTGGCCGCCGCGGTGATTCTGGATCCCAANCAACCCATTGANGGCNTGAANGANTCNAAGAAACTCACCGAGAAGCGGCGNGAGCGGTTGTTCGATGAGATTCAACAGAAGGCCGCGGCCTGGTGTATCGCCCGGGCGTCGGTGGCGGAGATTGATCNNCTCAATATTCTGCAGGCGAGTCTGTTGGCGATGACCCGCGCGGTAGAGGGNTTGGNGCCGCCGCCGGAGCATGTGCTGGTGGACGGGAACCGTCTGCCCNAGTGGGCGTATTCNGCGGANGCGGTGGTGAAGGGCGATAGCCGTCACCCGGCAATCAGTGCGGCGTCGATTCTGGCCAAGGTGGCNCGNGATCGCGAGATGGTGGCATTCGATCANCAGTANCCGGGNTATGGGTTCGCGGAGCACAAAGGCTACCCGACCAAAACCCACATGGCGGCGCTGGACACCCTGGGTGTNACACCCATCCACCGCACNTCCTACGCCCCAATCCGCGAACGCCTGGAGCAGATTGAACTCTTTTAATACCCGGCAGATTTTATGACCACACAATTCGTCCATCTCAGATTACACACCGAATACTCCCTCTCGGACAGTTTGGTGCGCATCAAACCCCTGGTCAAACGCGTGGCCGANCTGGGNATGCCGGCGGTGGCCGTCACCGACCAGACCAACTTCTACGGCCTGATCAAATTNTACAAAGCCGCCCAGGGCGCCGGCCTCAANCCCATTGCCGGCAGCGACTTCCTGGTCGCCAATGCCGACCCCGACGGCAANCCNACNTTGATTACCNTGTTGGCNATGAACAANAANGGNTACAANAACATNATTGAACTGATCTCCCCGCGCCTGGCAAAANGGCCANCAGCAGGGCATCGCCTATGTCCAGCGCGAGTGGATCAGTGAACTGGCCGAGGGCGTGATCGCGCTCTCCGGAGGTAAGTTCGGTGATATTGGTGTGGCGCTGATCGCCAGTCGGCAGAATCAGGCCAAAGAACTGCTCAGCGGTTGGATGGCGGACTTCCCCAACCGGTTTTATCTCGAGCTGCAACGCACCGGTCGCGACAACGATGAAGACTATCTGCACGCGGCGGTGGACCTCGCGGCGCAGGCGCAGTGTCCGGTGGTGGCGACCAATGATGTNCGGTTTCTTCGGCAAGACGAGTTCGAGGCCCATGAAGCGCGGGTCTGTATCAGTGAGGGGCGGGCCCTGGATGACCCGCGTCGCGAACGGCGCTACGGCGATCAGCAGTACCTGCGCTCGCCCGAGGAAATGGCGGAGCTGTTCAGCGACATTCCCGAAGCGTTGGAAAACTCGGTCGAAATTGCCAAGCGCTGTAACCTGGATATTGAACTCGGTAAATATTATCTACCCGAGTACCCCATTCCCGAGGGAATGACCGAGAACGAATTTTTCGAGAAAATTTCCTACGAAGGTCTGTACAAACGACTGGAGCGAATTCTCGATCCGCAGGCGGCGGATTATCAGGAGCGTAAAAAAGCCTACGAAACCCGACTGCAGTTTGAGCTGGATATCATCATCCAGATGGGGTTCCCCGGTTACTTCCTGNTCGTAATGGACTTTATCCAGTGGGCCAAAGACCACGATATTCCCGTAGGGCCCGGGCGGGGTTCCGGTGCCGGTTCGCTGGTTGCCTATTCACTGGATATTACCGATCTGGATCCACTGCAGTACGACCTGCTGTTCGAACGTTTCCTGAACCCGGAACNGGTTTCCATGCCCGACTTCGACGTCGACTTCTGCATGGACAATCGCGATCAGGTGATCGCCTACGTGGCCGACAACTATGGCCGGGATGCGGTCAGTCAGATCATCACCTTCGGTACCATGGCCGCCAAGGCCGTGGTGCGCGATGTGGCTCGGGTTCAGGGTAAGTCCTACGGCCTGGCGGACAAGTTGTCCAAGATGATTCCGGCCACGCCGGGGATGACTCTGGAAGCGGCGTTGGAACAGGAAGAGGTACTGCGCGAATTTCTCGAAGTCGACGAGGAAGCCCAGGAAATCTGGGAAATGGCCAGGCAGCTCGAAGGTTTGGCGAGAAACGTCGGTAAGCACGCCGGTGGGGTGGTGATCGCCCCGACCAAGCTGACTGACTTCGCCCCCCTGTACTGCGATGAGACCGGTAGTGGTCTGGTCACCCAGTACGACAAGAACGACGTGGAAGACGCCGGCCTGGTGAAGTTCGACTTCCTGGGCCTGCGGACCCTGACGATCATCGACTGGGCCAAGGCAATGATCGATCAGCAGCGCGCCAAGGTGGGCGAGGAGCCCCTGGATATCGCCGCGATTCCCCTCGACGACAAGCCCACTTTCGATATGCTCAAGCGGGCGGAAACCACCGCCGTGTTCCAGCTCGAATCCCGGGGCATGAAAGACCTGATCAAGCGCATGGTGCCGGAAAGCCTGGAAGAGCTGATCGCCCTGGTGGCCCTGTTCCGTCCNGGCCCGTTGGACTCGGGCATGGTGGACGACTTCATCAACCGGAAGCACGGCCGCGCCAAGGTGGCCTACCCGGATGCCCAGTACCAGCANGAACGTCTGGAGCCGATTCTNAAGCCNACCTACGGCGTGATCGTGTATCAGGAACAGGTGATGCAGATCGCCCAGGAACTGGCGGGCTACAGTCTCGGCGGCGCCGACCTGTTGCGCCGGGCCATGGGTAAGAAAAANCCCGAGGAAATGGCCAAGCAGCGGGAAGTGTTTGCGCAGGGGGCGAAAGAGCAGGGCATTGATCCCGACCTGGCGATGAAAATTTTCGACNTGGTGGAAAAGTTCGCCGGCTACGGTTTCAACAAATCCCACTCCGCCGCCTACGCGTTGGTGTCGTATCAGACCGCGTGGTTGAAGGCCCATTACCCGGCACACTTTATGGCCGCCACCATGTCCTCGGACATGGACAAAACCGACAAGGTGGTGACCTTCATCGAAGAATGTCGCCAGATGAACCTGCAATTGTTGCCACCGGATGTGAACACCGGTGAGTTCCAGTTCAGCGTGGATGATGACAACAACATCATCTACGGTCTCGGTGCCATCAAAGGCCTGGGTGAAGGCCCGGTGGAAAGCATCATCGCGGCGCGCAAGGACGGTCCCTTCAAGGACCTGTTCGATTTCTGTGCCCGCGTCGATCCGCGCAAGGTGAACAAGCGGGCCCTGGAAGCCCTGATCCGCTCCGGTGCCGCCGACAAGCTGGGCCCGGGCGTGGATATTGATTACGATCGCGCGGTCATGTTCGCGGCGATCAACGAAGCGGTGAAAACCGCCGAGCAGAAAGCCGCCAATCAGAGTGCTGGCATGGTGGATCTGTTTGGCGATGTGATTCCCGGCGGTGACCCGGAAGGGGATGCCTACGGGGAGTTTCACAAAGTCCGCAGCTGGAGCATGAAAGAGCGCCTGCATGGCGAAAAGGAAACCCTCGGCCTGTATCTGACCGGGCACCCGATCGACGAGTACGACAGTGAGCTGAACCACCTGGTGAGCTCCCGCATCATCGATCTGAAACCCCAGAAAGAGTCCCAGACGGTGGCCGGGTTGGTGGTGGCCATGCGGGTGATGAAAACCAAGCGCGGCGACAACATGGGCTTTGTCACCCTGGATGACCGCACCGGCCGCATCGAGGTGGCGGTGTTCAGCGATACCTTCAATNAATACCGGGACCTGCTGTTGAAAGACAGCCTGTTGGTGATCACCGGGCAGGTTAGCCACGACGACTACAGCGGTTCGCTGAAAATGCGCGCCGATCAACTGCGCCTGCTGTCGGATATGCGTCAGGAGCGGGCTCGGGAGCTGTGTCTGGCGGTGGAGGCGGGCGCTCTGTCAGCCAACTTCTCGCGCCAGTTGGGCGAGCTGCTGGATCCCTATCGGGAGGGCCGCTGTCCCATCGTGATCGACTACACCCGCCAGGGCGCCCGTGGTCAGGTGCGCCTGGGTCAGGCCTGGCAGGTCCGCCCCGAGGATGATCTGCTCCAACGCCTGCGCGACACCTATGGCCCAGAGAGCGTCCACTTGGTCTATTCCTGACCCGCCCGATACCCGCCCGACCTTCGCGTAGGGCGGGTAAGCGCAAAGCGCGCACCCGCCGCAACCCAGAGTCACCCACCCACGCCGCCTCAGAGGTCGACTATTTTGACGGTTTCGCGTATCTTAGGCGCCTTTCCATCCGCGTTTATTGATCGGACGACAACACTGAGCCTGAAAAGCCGACTATGAATCTGAATTATCTGGAATTTGAACAGCCCATCGCCGAACTCGAAGGCAAAATCGAAGAGCTGCAGCTGGTGGGCAGCGATAATGACCTCAATATCACCGAGGAAATTGCCAAGCTGCGCGAAAAGAGCACCAAGCTTACCGAGAGCATCTACGCGCAACTGACCCCCTGGCAAGTGGTGCAGGTGGCCCGCCACCCGCATCGCCCCTATACCTCTGACTACATCAAACGTCTGTTCACCGATTGGGATGAGCTGCACGGTGACCGCCATTTCGGCGATGATCACGCAATTATCGGCGGCGTTGCCCGCTTGGACGGCAAACCCGTCATGGTGATTGGCGAGGAAAAAGGTCGTAGTGTCAACGATAAGGTGTATCGCAACTTCGGTATGCCGCGCCCGGAAGGCTACCGCAAGGCGTTGCGTCTGATGGAAATGGCCGAGCGTTTCAAGTTGCCGGTCCTGACCCTGATCGACACCCCGGGGGCCTACCCCGGTATCGACTCGGAAGAGCGTGGTATCAGTGAGTCCATCGCCCAGAACCTGGCGGTGATGTCCCACCTGCGCACGCCGATCATCTGCACCGTGATTGGTGAGGGCTCCTCCGGTGGCGCCCTGGCCATTGGCGTGGGCGATCAGCTCAACATGCTGCAGTACTCCACCTATTTTGTGATCTCGCCGGAAGGCTGTGCCAACATCATCTGGAAAACCGTGGCCAAGGCGCCCCAGGCCGCCGAGGCCATGGGTGTGACCTCCACCGTGCTGGAGGAGTTGGGCATTGTGGATGAAACCATTCCGGAACCCTTGGGCGGCGCCCACCGGGATATCGACGCCATGGCGAGCAAGCTCAAGGAGCGCTTGAGTGCGCAGCTGGATCGTCTGAGCAACGAGCCCATCGACGATTTGCTCGAGCGTCGCTACCAGCGCCTGATGAGTTACGGCAATCCCTGATCCTGAACTGGATTGGTGTGACTATGAAAAAACCGCTCCGTTGTGAGCGGTTTTTTTATGTGTGGTGGTTGTAACCTAGGCGTTCGCCAGCAGCCGATCGTACTTGCGACTCAGCAGCTCATAGAACTTCTCCCGGGTGCGCGCTACCTCTTTTTTGAACGCAGCAATCTGCTCCAGGCTGATATCCTCCCGCCCGGCATACACCTGCTTGCGGAACTGGGCAATCTGACTGCCGTACAGGCGCAGGCTGCGCTCGAGGTTGTTTTCACCGAGCATGAGCAGCTTGGCCTCGGCATCCGCCAGCCCTTTGAACTCGTTCACCAACTCGGCGCTGATCTGTTCCAGCTCGGCGCGGCGCTCTTTGGGCCAGCGTTTGCCAAACTGGATGGATTCGGCGGCCAGTGACGAGTATTTGGCGAAGGTGTGGGTAACCCGCCCGACTTGTCCGGACACGTCTTCCAGCAGGCTGAGTTTGCGGTTTTCCTGGGGGGAGCGGGAGCCGACAATGGCGTTGCGCCGCATGACCCACCATCCGGCCACCCCGGCGATGAGTGCCCCCAGGGCGACTTTGAGGGAGGTATCCAGCAGTTCGATAAAGATCGCGCTATCCACGGTTTGAGTCCTCGAAGACAAAAACTTGACGTTATGAAGGTTTGTCTCGGATTACTGCAAAAATAGCGCCAGGTGTTGCCTGTTTGCCAGGGACGTTGTAGCGGAGTGCTGCGGGTGGATATCTCCGGGAGATAGCTGACTCTCGCCTGTATCGACTTGCTAGTGAGTAGGTCGGATTAGCGCGAAGCGTGTAATCCGACATTGCTTGGCGAAAAACCACTGCTTGAGGAGAGCCCATGTCGGATTACGCTGTGCTAATCCGACCTACTCACTACCTCCAGCCAACGTTCGGCTACTCCTGGCGGAGGAAGGGTGAGCCCCTTTGAGACCGTCACCGGCCTGGATGGCCGGTGCAGAGCGTACAGGGATGTATTCACAGCGTGTCTCAAAGGGGCTTACCCTTCCGCAGCACTGTAATGCGGAGTCCCCCGACTTCCAACGTGAGGGCAACATTCACCCCCCAGCAATCTTCACCGTAAATCCTTTCTTCTCAAGTGCCGGCTTCAGCTTTTCCCGGACATCACCCTGAATCGTCACCTCACCGTCCTTGATCGTGCCGCCCACACCGCAGAGCTTCTTCAGCTCCTTCGCCAGCGCCTTCAATTCCGCGCCGGCCAGCGGAATCCCCTTGATCAGAGTCACCGCCTTACCGCCGCGGCCCTTGGTCTCGCGGTGCAAACGCACAATGCCATCGCCTGCGGGGGGTGCCTCCGGCTCCTCGGCTTGCGGCTTGATGCGACCCACTTCCGTCGAATACACCAGACGACTGTTCTTGCTCATCGAAACAACCTCCCCCNGGGACAAAACCCCCATGATACCAACCTCAATGNTAGAATCCCTCCCGATTTTCGACCAAAGCCTATCGACAAGGGGATACCAGTGACATCGAACAATCTGCCGTGGCGNCTGTTNAAAGGGGCGTTGCTANTNAGNGCCGGCTGGGCATTGATGGCCTGCAGTGATNGCGAATCGGGNGGCAGCGCCCAGGCATCANTCAGTCCCGAGNAGCAGCGTATTGCCGANGGTAAACGGGTGGCACGTATGTGCGTCGGCTGTCACGGGCCCGANGGGNTCTCNNGNGTGGCNTCTTANCCNTCNATTGCCGGTTTGCCGCANGANTACCTGGAGNAGCAGTTNCATGCCTTNCGCAGCGGCGAACGGGANAACCCCATGATGNGCTCAGTGGCACGTAACCTTAGCGATGAGGCGATCGANTCCCTGAGNCACTACTTCGCCAGTCTGCCGGGAGCCGGTGATGAGTGAGGTTCAGGGNCNCTGGACGGATCGCTGGCNGCCACTGGTAAACGCCTTTCAGGAGAATATGGCCGAGGCCGGTGAAGAGGCGGCGGCACTGGCGGTGTATCGTGCCGGNGAGCCNCTGGTNANNCTCTGGGCGGGGGAGGCCTCGCCGGGGCANTCCTGGCAGGAGGATACCCAGGTCAATCTGTTTTCCGCCAGTAAGGGGATAGTGGCGCTATCCATACTGCANCTGGTGGATGCCCGNCAGCTGGATCTGGANAAACCNGTNGCTCACTANTGGCCCGAGTTCGCCCANCAGGGCAAAAGNGGNATCCGGGTCAGGGATCTGCTGAGTCACCGGTCGGGNCTGTCCGCGCTTCAGGACCGGGTCGCGGAGGNTGACATCTTCGACTGGGATGCCATGGTTGAGCGTATCGAGCGGGCCGAGCCCTGGTGGTCCCCCGGNACGGCCCAGGGCTACTCCCCGTTTCTGTTCGGCTGGGCACTGGGNGAGCTGGTGCGTCGCATTACCGGGGCGGANCGCTTCAATGATTGGGTCGCGGATCGTATTNCCCAGCCCCTCGGGCTCGGACTGGGCTTCGGCGCCCGGGGTGAGGTGTCNCTGGCGCAGGCCCGGCCGCTGAAAAAGGCGCTCGGTGGCGCCAGTAACGGAGCGGACAGCCAGTCGCTGGGGAAAATCATGAAGGCCGACCCTCGCGGTGTCACCAACAAAGCCTTCAGCAACCCCATGACCCTCCTGACCGCCGCCAATACCGAGCNGTGGCGNCAGGCCGAGATACCCGCCGCCAATGGCCACAGCAGCGCNCGCGACCTGGCGGCNCTGTATGGCGCNCTGGCCAANCGGGGNGATCTGGGCGGTGTGCGCCTGCTCTCGGAAAAGCAGCTCGCACTGTGTGGCGACGAGCTGACCTTCGAGCAAGACCGCGTACTCGGTTTGCCGCTGCGNTTCGGGCANGGTTTCATGTTGTCCCAGAAGCGCGCTGACTGCCGCTTTGGGCGGGGNNGAGGCGGTTTTGGTCACCCGGGAGCGGGGGGCTGNCTCGGTTTTGCCGATCCGGACTACGGCATTGGTTTCGGCTATGTCACCGGGCGGATGGGGCAGAGCCTGCTTATCGACCCCCGCCCACAACGCCTGATCAATGCCCTCTATGACTGCCTGGGAGAAGCGCCATGAGTGACTCTGATNCCTTGGAAGATCTGCAATCACGCCTGGCGTTTCAGGAGCAGACACTGACCGACCTCAACGATGTGGTGGCGCGNCAGACCGAACAGATAGATCGTCTGGAACAGCAACTGCGGGCGCTGGCCGNCAAGTACCGGGACTTGAGAGATGCGGTGGAGCAGTCTCCGGGGGAGGAGGGCGGCAGTCCGGCCGACGAGCGCCCGCCGCATTACTGACGACTTTTCGGNTGTATGGTGGTTTTTGACGATAGGCGTTGCCTTGAGCGCTCATTCAGCGGGTGTTTTTCGTCTACACTTGGGTCACCCATTATCATTTCGAGTAAAGAGTCGACCTTCAGAACATGCCGCAGGGATACTCCGGTCAGTCCAATGCCGCTCCGCTAACCGGCTCGCTCTCCGATCCTGATCTGGTGGGGTCGGCGCTCAGTGCGTCGNATATNGCACTCTGGGAGCTCTCGTTGAATGACCGGACGCTGATGCTGTCCGACACGATATATCGCTGGGTTCCGGAGCTGGGCGAGATCGCCGATGAGACCCAGTTACTGGCGCTTATGCCTCCGGCGGATCAATACCTGTTTCAGCAGACGTTTTCCGCCCATCGCCAGGGCGATGGGCCCGCCTCCTGTGAGGTCTGTCTGGCCGGCCTGGCCAGCCAGCCCCGGCTGCGCTTTATGGGGCGCCGATGCCGGACCGACTCGGGGGCTCATCACTATGTGGGGGCGGTGGTCAGCAGTCAGCATTGGCTGGCCAANCCCGGTCCCGAGTATGTTCAAAGCNTGCTCTCCCGCCTGTTTGCCGAAAGTCCGATTGCCAGTTTTGTCACCGATCCGGACGGGGTAATGCTCGAATGCAATCACGCCCTGGAAGTTCTGCTGCAGCTCACTCCNCGCCAGAGTACCGCCGGAATCGGTCGCTACCGGGTATTGCGTGACCGGGTGCTGCAGGCGCGCCCGGATNTGTTGAGCCGGGTGCGACGTGTGTTTCAGCAAGGCGAAATTCAGTGTTTCGACCTGGATTACCCTCTGGCCAATGTGCACCGCAATGAGTTGTTTACCGAGCAGGAGGTTCCGCTCAGGGTGAGTTTTCTGCCCATGCGGGACCGCTACGGTGACGTGACCCGGGTGCTGATTCAGTGTCAGGACCGCAGCGGCGAGCGCAGTGCTCACCAGGAGCTGTTACACCGGGATCAGCTGCTCTACAGCCTGATCAACAACTCGCACAACCTGGTGTCGATCAAATCACTGGACGGCAAGTACCTGCTGGTTAACGACAGCTTTGCCCGCTGGTTTGGCCGGGATGCCGACGATCTGTGCGGGCAGACCGACGATGACCTGTTTCCCNCCCCGATTGCGNAGCAGCGACGGGTGCAGGAGCAGGCACTGCTGGCCGGCGCTCTGCCGGCGGAGGTCGAAGAAGTTCTGCCGGGGNAGGACGGTCGCCAGTACACCTTTGTCTGTGTTCGTTTCCCAATCGAGGGGCCCGACGGAGCCCAGCGGGGAATCGGTCAGATCATGACCGACATCACCCGTCAGAAAGCCATTGAGCGCAGCTTGCAGAGTCAGCAGCAGGAGCTGAGGCTGTTGCTGGACTCCATGCGTGCCGGGATCGGCTANTTCGATCGCTGGGGNNTGGTGAAGGATTTCAATGAGCTNGCCAGAGGCCTGCTCGGANCNGCGTTGCAGGTGGGCAAAAGTTTTCTCGAAGTCGCCCCNCAGTGGGANAGCCCGGANGAGCGTCANCGNGAGNTGATGCAGGTGGTCCGCACCGGTGATGCNCAGTTGAATTCCGTTGAAAGTGCGCAGCGGGACGGGTCGCGTCACTGGTTTTCGGTCGACAAGATTCCGACCAAAAACAATCAGGGCTACGTCAACGGGGTACTGTTGGTAGTCAACGACATTACCGACAGTGTTCTGCGCGAACGGGCGCTGGCCCAGAGCGAGGCACGCTATCGGGCTTTCATCGCNAACAGCTCCGAGGCNATCTGGCGTTACGATATGNCGCCACCGGTGCCCACGNATCTGACNCCGGATGAACAGNAGGCCGCNATTGTCCGCAGTGCCCGTCTGGCGGAAGGCAACCGGGTTCTGGCNCAGATCATGGGGGCGCCCTCGGTCGAGTCACTGTTGGGNAGCGGNTTGNGGGAAACCGGCTCCAGTCGGTATCGCTTCGATGTCCAACAATTCATTGGNAACGGCTATCAACTGATCGACTATGAAATTGCCCGAAGTGATCCGCGCGGNCGGGGCGAGATCCACTTCCAGATTTCCTGTGTCGGTGAAGTCGAAAACGGNNCGCTGTGTCGCGTCTGGGGNACCAGTAAAGACATCACCGCGCGCAAACGGTACGAAGAGAANCTCGAGTATCAGGCCACCCACGATGCCTTGACCCGNCTGCCCAANCGCACCCGTCTGTACCGGGAGATNGAGCGTTGGTTGAAACAGTCGGATGGGCGNAAGGCGGCCCTTTTGTTGATTGATCTGGATCGCTTCAAGGAAATCAACGATACCCTCGGTCACTCCGTCGGCGACCAGTTACTGAGCCAGATTGGGCCGAGGCTGAGTAGCGAAATGGCNGACACNGAGGGGNTGGTTGCCCGCCTGGGCGGNGATGAGTTNGCGATTTTTCTGCCGGATATTCGNCACCACCGACAGGCNNTGGTGNTGGGNCATCGGGTACTGGATGCNCTGCGCAACGANTTTGTTATTGAAGGCTACACCNCNGAAATCAGCGCCAGTATCGGCATTTCGATGAGTCCNGATCAGGCCAGCGATGTCAGTACCCTGATGCGCTATGCGGATGTNGCCATGTACTGCGCCAAGTCGGAAATGACCGGTGTGGCCCTGTANGACGNTGAAAAAGACCCGCACTCTCCTCAGCGACTGTCATTGATCAACGAACTCGGGCGGGCCATTCGGGANGATCAGNTGTGCCTGCATTTTCAGCCCAAAATCGAACTGCACGGTCAGCGCTGTTACGGCCTGGAGGCGCTATTGCGCTGGCAGCATCCGACACTGGGCATGATTTCACCNGCGGANTTTATCCCCATCGCCGAAGCCACCAACCTGATTCACCCGCTGACCCACTGGGTGTTNAAGCAGAGCATNGCCACCTGNTGTGAATGGCACNGCGCGGGATTCCCGCTGNGCGTGGCGGTCAACCTGTCCGCGCGGAACCTGATGGACGACACTCTGCCTCGACAGGTGGAGNTGCTGCTTGANGANTANGGNTTACCGCACTGGGCCCTNGAGCTGGAAATTACCGAAAGCTCGATCATGACCGATCCGCGCCGNGCGATGACCAATCTCGAGCGTCTGCATGAGCTGGGGATCTGTCTGAGCATCGACGATTTCGGAACCGGTTATTCATCCCTCGCGTANCTGAAACGTCTGCCCGTGCAGACGCTTAAAATCGACTTCTCATTTGTCCGGCAGATGCTCGACGACGAGCAGGATGAAATCATCGTCAAATCGACGATTCATCTGGCCCANAACCTGGGGTTGAACGTGGTGGCCGAAGGGGTGGAGTCCGAGGCGCTGCTGCGCCGGCTGCAGGCCCTGGANTGTGATCTCGCCCAGGGCTATCACATTGGCCGGCCCATGCCGCAAGCGGCGCTGGAAACCTGGCTGACGGANTCCCGGTGGGTCGAGCGGCCCTGCGCCGCCCGACGCGGCTGATAACAGTCCCGCCGCGTTACAGAATTCGCGCCGCTGTGCGCTGCATTTCCTCGACCTGCTTGATGCGCTCTCTTAACAGAATCCGCGTATGGGTGCTGTTGTCATCCGTGCGTTTGAGGGCATTCTGCAGTTGCTGCAGGGCCTGGCTGTAGGCGCCCACCTGAATGAAATATTCGGCNCGGGCTTCATGGACCTGCTGAATATCACCGGCCAGGCCGCTCACTTCTGCCAGCCAATACCACACGGCCGGATCGTCCCGGCGCTGACGAGAGAACCGATTGAGCAATCGGGTACTCTGTTCGAATTGGTTGGCTTTCATCAGCGCCAGCGCATAATTCATGGTCACTGCATAGTGGTCCGGTTGCGTCTGATAAAGAGCACTCAGGCGCTCCAGGGCCGGCTCATGGTTGCTCCGCTCGGTGTCGAGCTCCGCCGCCAGCAATTGGTACGTCAGTCGGTCGGCGTCTTCCTCGAGCAACGGCGCCATAGTGGCCTCGGCGGCGTCAAACTGTCCGGCCCGGATCTGCGCCAGCGCCAGGCCATACCGGCTGGCGGCCAGGGGTTCGCGCTTGGCGTCCAGCTCGTTCTGAAATAGTTGTACTGCCCGTTGCGCTGATTGCTCGTGTTCCACCCGGGTACGGGCCCTCATCAGGTGGTATTCCAGATTGACCGCTGGCTTCGTCCGGGGCAGGTTCATGGCGCGATTTCGGGTATCGGCAATCCGCCGCTCGGTGACCGGGTGGGTCAGCAGAAACTCGGGGGGGCGTTCGGTATAGCGGGTGGCCCGCAGCATGATTTCAAAGATATCGCTGGCGGCGTTGGGGTCCAGTCCGGCCCGGGCCATGGTCTGCATCCCCAGGCGGTCGGCTTCCTGTTCAAATTGCCGGCTGAAGCGCAGTTGGGCATCCAGCGCGGCGGCCTGGGTACTCATCATGGCGGCAATGCCCGCGTCGGAGCCGGAAGTGGCGGCCAGGATCAGGCTGCCCAGCAGGGCGGCATAGTAAGGGACGCTCATCTGTTGCTGTTGTTGCAGGCGCCGGGCGTAGTGGCGTTGGCTCAGGTGCGCCAGTTCGTGGGCCAGCACCGAGGCCAGTTGGTGCTCGTTTTCAGCGTAGTTGAGCAAACCGGTATTCACCCCGATAATGCCCCCCGGGGCCGCGAAGGCGTTGATGTTGGGATTTTCAATTACCACCAGTTGCAGGCTGGGGTCTTCCAGTTCACTGTGCACTGCAAGCTGATTGAGCAAATCCTCCAGGTACTGGACGACCTGGTAATCGGAGGACGTCGGCATCCGACTGCGGTACAATCGCAGCACTTCCCGGCCCAGTTGCTGCTCCTGATAGGGCGAGCTGATTGCCGAACTGGTATCGCCCAGCACCGGCAATTGCAGCTCCCGGTTCGCGTTGGCGGCACCTGACAGCAGCATCAGACTCAAGACAAGGGTGACAACATGTTTCACGTCGATTCAGACTCCGGTGTTCTTCCTGTTGCGCACAGTGTAGCCTTGGCCGCACCTGAGGCGCCAGAGGCAGGCCGCGCTTCCGCACTGGCGTTGCTCCTGAGACCACGGACGCCCGACTCGGTTCAGCCGTTACCGAAAAGCGGGGGGCACCCATGACCGCTCGGGAAGGATCTGCACCGGTCGTGCTGGAGGTGGATGCCCAGGGGCTGCGCTGCCCTCTGCCGCTGCTCAAGGCAAAGCAGGCGCTGCGCGATCTCGCGCCGGGTGAGGCGGTGCGGATCCTGGCCACGGACAGCGGTTCGGTTCGGGACTTTCAGACGTTCGCCACCCTCGCGGGTCACGGGCTGGAGCGGGAAGAATCCCCCGACGGCCTCTATATCTACATTCTGGTAAAATCCTGACCCGCCTTACGCGTGGCTACAGGTCAAAACGGACACTTATGCTGAAAATTATTCGCCGCTGGATCGATCGCTACTTCTCCGATGAGGAGGCAGTACTGCTGCTGGTGTTGCTGGCGGTGGGCCTGGTGGTCATTCTGACCCTGGGGGCCGTGCTGGCGCCCATGATTGCCAGCCTGATCATCGCNTTTTTGATGCAGGGCATGGTGGTCCGGCTNAAATCCCTGAGGGTCCCGCACTGGCTGGCGGTGCTGATCACGTTCATGGTGCTGATGGCCAGCGTGGCGGCCATCATGCTGGGGCTGTTGCCGGTTATCTGGCAGCAGTCCACCCGCTTTTTTGCCGAATTGCCGAGGATGCTCCGGGAGTGGCAGGAGCTGATGCTNCTCTTGCCCGANCGCTANCCGAGCCTGATCAGTGAGGCGCAGGTGGAGCAGATGATGTCCATTACCAGCTCTGAANTGGGTTATGTGGGACAGTACATNGTCAGCTTTTCCGTATCCAACCTGCCGGTGCTGGCCACAGTACTCGTCTACTTCGTTCTGGTACCCATTCTGGTGTATTTCTTCCTTAAGGACAGTCAGTCCATCATGCGTTGGTTTGCNGGTTTTCTGCCGGAGAAGCGACCGCTGATGAGCAAAATATGGCAGGANATGAANCAGCAGATTGCCAACTACGTCAGGGGTAAAGCCATCGAGATTGTCATCGTCGGCGCGACCGCNTACGTAGTCTTTGTCCTGTTTGGCCTGAACTACAGCGCGTTGCTCGCGATCGCGGTCGGATTGTCNGTGNTGGTGCCNTANATCGGGGCNGCGGTCGCNACCATACCGGTGGCCCTGGTGGGATTCTTTCAGTGGGGCTGGGGCCCGGAGTTCGTGTACCTGTTGGTTGCGTACGGCATCCTGCAGGCACTGGACGGTAACGTGCTTGTNCCATTGNTGTTTTCCGAAGCGGTCAATTTACANCCGGTGGCCATCATTCTGGCCGTACTGGTTTTCGGTGGCTTGTGGGGATTCTGGGGTGTGTTTTTTGCGATCCCCCTGGCTACGCTGGTCAAGGCAATCCTTTATGCCTGGCCAATCGGCGTCAAGGAGGCGCACAATCAGGAACGGCAGGGACAGGCTTTACATGACACCGAACAAAGCGAGGCATAATGCACGCAGCCGTCCCTCTTCGCCGTTGGAGCCTTGTCGTGGCTTCCCTGTTGGTAACCACCGTGATGCTGGNGGCCTCGGCCCAGGCCGTGACGCCCGTAAAAGGNGATATCGATCACCGGGATTANCGNTACCTGACGCTGGANAACGGGCTGAAAGTCCTTCTGATTTCGGANCCGCAGGCGGAAAAAGCCGCGGCTTCNCTGGATGTTCATGTGGGCCATCATCAGAATCCTCTGGGGCGCGAGGGCCTGGCGCACTTTCTCGAGCACATGCTCTTCCTGGGGACGGAAAAATATCCGGAGCCGGATGCCTATCCCGCGTTTATCAGTCGTCACGGCGGCAGCCACAACGCCTATACCGCGAGCGAGCACACCAATTANTATTTTGATATCGACCCCGAGTACCTTGAGCCNGCCCTGGATCGCTTTGCGCAGTTTTTTATTGCGCCGCTTTTCAATCCCGAGTACGTCGANCGGGAGCGGTTCGCGGTCGAGTCGGAATACAAGGCCCGCCTGAACGATGACGCCCGTCGNATACAGGATGTCTATCAGGCACTGATGAATCCGGCTCATCCGGCGTCCCGCTTNGGGGTCGGNAATCTCACGACCCTGGCGGATACCGAAGAGCGCCCCCTGCGCAAAGACCTGATCGANTTTTANCAGCGCTACTACTCATCGGACCTGATGTCGCTGGTNGTNCTGGGNCGGGGCAGTCTCGATGAGCTGCAGAAACAGGTGACGGAACGGTTCAAAGCGATTCCAACCCGGGAGGTTTCCCTGCCCGNGGCCTACCCTCCGCTGTTCGGGAAAGATCANCTGCCTGTGCGGGTGTCCATTCAGCCCGAAAAAGACATTCGCCGCCTGTCCCTTCTATTTCCTCTTCCGGTCAACGCCGATAGCGAGGCCCATAAGCCGCTGCACTACATCGGCCACCTGTTGGGGCACGAAGGGGAGGGCAGCCTGCTGTCGCTGCTCAAGGAGCTGGGTTGGGCGGAAGGCCTGAGTGCCGGCACCCGACACCGGGACCGGTACGATGCCATGTTCCAGGTGTCCATTCAGTTGACCGAGCTCGGAGTTCGGGCCGCCGATCAGATTGTGGCCCTGGTGTTTCACTCCATTGAGCAGATTGAGGCTCGGGGTCTGGACGCCTGGCGATACGAAGAGCTCCAGCAGATGGCGAACATCGACTTCCGTTTTCGGGAGGTCAGCGCTCCGATGGACACGGTCCGTGGGCTCGCCTACNGACTGCATCTCTACGAACCGGAAAACGTGCTGTGGGGTGATTACCGGTATGCGGGGTATGACGCCAAACTGATCAAGAAGTACCTTGGATACCTGAATAGTGGGAATGTGCTGGTGTCCCTGGTCGCTCCCAAGGTGGAGGGGGAGAGCCGCTCTCCGTATTACCAGACGCCTTACCAGGTCCAAGAGCAGGCGGTGGAGCAGCCCGAAATCAAGGCCCGAATCCAGAAACAGCTGGTNTTGCCCAAGCCCAATGACTTTATCCCCAGTCGACTGGCCGTCAAGGAGGCGCCGCTGCTGCCCGGGCCGGGTGCCTCGGACGAGGCTACGCCCCGTCTCCCNGAGGCGGTGGTCGATAAGTCGAGAATCAAGGTCTGGTATCAATGGGATCAGAAGTTTGAGGTGCCCAAAACGAGCATGCGCCTTCGGCTCAAGCTACCCCAGGTGGCGGCCGGCGTTGAAGGCGCGGCCAAAGCCGAGCTGTTATCCGAGCTGGTGCGGGACCAGCTCAATGAATTTGCCTATCCGGCCCAACTGGCCGGACTGGATTTTTCCTTGCGCCCCAACACTCGGGGCCTGGATATCGAAATNTTTGGTTACAGCAGTCGCCAGAATCTCCTGTTGACCCGTATTGTTGAGGCGTTGCGCAAGGGGCGGTTTGCACAGGACCGCTTTGATGACCTTAAGCGCAAGGTGGAGAGGCGCTGGCGCAACGAAGCGCTCGATACTCCCTACGGCGTGATCGCCAGGCAGGTGCCGCGCCTGCATTTTGAGCCCTATTCGCTGGGACGGGACAAGCTCCAGGTGCTTGAGGGGATTGACCTCAAGGCNATCCACCAGTTTGCCGACTCGGTGCTAAAAGACGCTGANCTGGAAGTGTTGCTGTACGGCAATTTGTATCGTCAGGAGGCGGTGCGCCTGGCGGCGTACCTTGAGCATCAATTGCTCGGCGATCTGACGCGCCTGGATCTGGCGCCGGCCCGGGTGTTCCGCCTGAAATCCCAGGGCCCCTGGGTGTATGAGCGGCCTCTGGAGCATAACGACAGTGTCACCATGCTGTACGTTCAGGGGCTCTCCNCTAAGCTGAATGATGTGGCCCATATGCAACTGGCCCGACGGTTGCTGCAACCGGCATTTTTTCATGAGCTGCGCACCGANAAGCAGTTGGGCTATGTGGCGACGGTNTTTGCCTTACCGCTTAAAGATCAGGAGGGCACCGTGNTGGTNGTCCAGTCGCCATCGGTTGACAGTGACCGCCTCTGGCGGGAAATGGATGGCTTCCTGGNTGGCGCTGAAAGCCACTTAAAAGAGGGGTTGGCGGAACAGAAGGCNGCNCTGGTCCGCGAGTTGCGCGAGCCGGCCAAGACCCTGTACCAGCAGTCTGGCCNGTACTGGGANGACCTGATGATGGGGGANACCCGCTTTGATCGGCGCGAACGCCTGGCCCAGGCGGTGGAGGCCGTNACGGCTGAATCCNTGCAGGCNTATTANCGCCAGGTGTTTGCCGANCCCGCCCGGCGTCTGTGGCTGGTGACGGATCGNTCNGAAGAGGCNCCGGAGGCNANCCCNATCGACGCCATACCCGATTACCAGAAGGCCCTTGAGGCCCTGAGTTACCCCTGAGNCCGCNGCGCGGCGGCGGACTGGTAAAAAAGGCGTGAATATGTAAGAATTCGCTGATTTTTCGGCTCTACCAATACTGGCCATAACCCTATATAACATCCCACACAAGGGCTCTATGGCGGTGCAGAGACACCTGTTTTCAATTTCCTATTGATTGAACGCAACGATTAGATGTGCCAATGCGTGCACGGCTGAGGAGAATTTAATGCAAGAAGATATCGATGCCCTCGAAACGAGAGAATGGCTGGATGCCCTTGAGTCAGTTGTTCGCCACGCAGGCAAAGAACGGGCCACTTTCCTTCTGAAGCAACTGTCAGAAAATGCGGTAGACCACGGTATTGATCAGCCCTCGGCGATCACCACCCCTTATCGCAACACCATTCCGGTTTCGAAAGAAGTGCAGAGCCCCGGCGATGCCTACATCGAGCGCAAGATTCGCTCCATTATTCGCTGGAACGCCATTGCCATGGTGGTTCGGGCGAACAAGAGTGCCGACGAGTTGGGTGGCCACATTGCCTCCTTCTCCTCAGCTGCAACCCTGTANGAAGTCGGCTTCAACCATTTTTGGCGCGGCAGCGAANNCGGNAAGCCGGGCGATCTGGTGTACTTNCAGGGCCACAGCTCNCCGGGTATGTACGCCCGCTCCTTCCTCGAAGGTCGCCTGACCGAAGAGCAACTGGACAACTTCCGTCGCGAAGTCGATGGCAAGGGCCTGTCCTCTTANCCGCACCCCTGGTTGATGCCGGATTACTGGCAGTTCCCGACCGTTTCCATGGGTCTCGGTCCGATCAACTCGATTTACCAGGCGCACGTGATGCGTTACCTGGATCAGCGCGGCCTGATTGAAAAGGGCGATCGCAAGATCTGGGCNTTCNTGGGTGACGGTGAGTGTGATGAGCCGGAATCTNTGGGTGCCATTTCTCTGGCGGGCCGCGAGAAGCTCGACAACCTGATTTTTGTCATCAACTGTAACCTGCAGCGCCTGGACGGNCCGGTGCGCGGTAACGGCAAGGTGGTTCAGGAGCTCGAAGGCGTNTTCCGCGGTGCCGGNTGGAACGTGGTAAAAGTGCTTTGGGGCGGTGCCTGGGACAAGCTGCTGGAGAAAGACAAAACCGGNCTGCTNCAGAAGCGTATGGACGAAGTNCTCGACGGCGAAATGCAGAACTACAAGGCCAACGGTGGCGCTTACACCCGTGAGCATTTCTTCGGCAAATACCCCGAGCTGCTGGANTTGGTCAAAGACATGACCGACGACGAAATCCTGCACCTGGCCCGTGGCGGTCACGATGCGCACAAGGTGTACAATGCGTACCACAACGCGGTGAACACCAAAGGCCAGCCCACCGTCATTCTGGCNCAGACCGTAAAAGGTTATGGCATGGGCCCGACCGGTGAAGCGGTCAACAATGCGCACCAGGTCAAGAAGCTCGACATCGATGCGCTCAAGACCTTCCGTGACCGTTTCAACATCCCGATCGAAGACAAGGATCTGGAAAAAATCCCGTACTACCGTCCGCCGGAAGACAGCGCGGAAATGCAGTACCTGCACGAGCGTCGCAAGCAGCTCAACGGTTATCTGCCGGCTCGTAAAGCGGATTTCGAAGCCCTGGAAATCCCGGGCCTGGACGCCTTCAGCAAGCAGCTCGAAGGCACCGGTGACCGCACCATTTCCACCACCATGGCTTTTGTTCGCGTGCTCAACACGCTAATCAAAGACAAGAAGGTGGGCAATCAGGTCGTACCGATTGTGCCGGACGAAGCCCGTACCTTTGGTATGGAAGGCATGTTCCGCCAGATCGGCATTTACTCGGCCGAAGGCCAGAAGTACACGCCGCAGGATGCCGGTCAGATCATGTACTACAAAGAGGATCAGAAAGGTCAGATCCTCGAGGAAGGTATCAACGAAGCCGGTGCCATGTCCGCGTGGATTGCGGCCGCGACTTCCTACAGCAACAACCACAAGCCGCTGCTGCCGTTCTACATCTACTACTCGATGTTTGGCTTCCAGCGCGTCGGTGATCTGGCCTGGTTGGCCGGTGATGCCCAGGCACGTGGTTTCCTGCTCGGCGGTACCGCCGGTCGCACCACCCTGAACGGCGAAGGCCTGCAGCACCAGGATGGCCACAGCCACATTCTGGCCAACACCATCCCGAACTGCCGCACCTATGACCCGACCTACTCCTACGAGGTCGCGGTGATCGTGCAGGATGGCCTGAAGCGTATGTATCAGGAAAAGGAAAACTGCTACTACTACATTACCCTGATGAACGAGAACTACGTTCATCCNGATATGCCCAAGGGCGCCGAAGAAGGCATCATCAAGGGTATCTATCAGCTCGAAAAAGGNACCAGCAAGAAGAAAAACCGCGTCCAGCTCATGGGCTCCGGTACCATTCTGAATGAAGTGCGTGAAGCCGCCGAGATTCTGCGCAACGACTTCAGTGTGGAAGCCGACGTGTGGAGTGTCACCAGCGTGAACGAACTGACCCGCGACGGTCAGCGCGCCGCTCGCTGGAACCTGCTGCACCCCGGTGAGAAGCCCCGTAAGGCGTACCTGACCGAGCAACTGGAAGGGCAGGACGGTCCGTTCATCATCGCGACCGACTACATGAAGAACTACTCGGAACAACTGCGTCCCTACGTGCCGGGCGACTACTATGTACTGGGTACCGACGGCTTCGGTCGCAGTGACAGCCGTGAGAAACTGCGTCACTTCTTTGAAGTGGATCGCAACTTCGTTGTGATTGCCGCGCTCAAGTCCCTGGCGGATCAGGGCAAAGTGAAGCCCGAGGTGGTCAGCAAGGCCATCAAGCAGTTTGGTATTGATCCGGACAAGGCCGACCCTCTGACCGTTTAACGAATCGGTACGCCCCGGGGCTGAGTCCCCGGGGTTTTGGGTCGAACACCAAGAATATGTGAGGAGTTACTGTGGCCACAGAAACCATCAAAGTCCCCGATATCGGCGGCTCCGAAGATGTAGAAGTGATTGAGATCAGCGTCTCGGTGGGGGATACCGTCGCCGCTGAAGACACNCTGGTTGTGCTGGAAACGGACAAAGCGTCCATGGACATCCCTTGCCCCAAGGCGGGTAAGGTGACCGCCATCTCCGTCAAAGAGGGCGACAAGGTCTCGGAAGGTTCCGCCATTCTCGAGCTGGAACTGGAAGGCGAGGGCGCCGGTGACGATAGCCAGGCCGAGAGCGCTGAATCNTCCGCTTCGGACAACGCCGCAGANTCCAAGGCATCGCAAGAGGCCCCCAAGGCCTCCGGTGGCAGTGAAATGGATATCCCGGTACCGGATATTGGCGGCTCCGAGGGTGTGGAAGTCATTGAGGTGTGCGTCAAAGCCGGTGACGAGGTCTCCGAAGGGGATTCATTGATCGTGCTGGAAACCGACAAAGCCTCCATGGAAATCCCGGCTCCGGCCAGCGGCACCATCAGCAGCATCGCGTTGAAAGAAGGCGANAANGTGTCTGAAGGNGANGTCATCGGNAANATGAAAACCGCCGGTGGCGAAGCNCCCGCGCAGAGCGAGNCGGNGAGCCAGTCCGNNTCNGAAANTGCCGCTCCGGCCGCGCCTCAGGGCGGNGGTGAGCAGGACATGCCGGTGCCGGATATCGGCGGTGCGGAAGGCGTGGAAGTGATCGAAGTCAGCGTCAAGGCCGGCGATGAAGTGTCCGAAGGCGACACCCTCATCGTGCTGGAAACCGACAAGGCGTCGATGGAAATTCCCGCTCCCGCCTCCGGCAAGATCAAGAGCATTNCCTTGAAAGANGGCGACAAGGTATCCCAGGGCGANCTGATCGGTGTCATTGAAGCCGAAGGCAGTGCCGCGCCGGCACCGTCCGCTNCGGCCAAAAGCGAAGCGCCCGCCAAGAGCGAGCCGGCGCCTAAAGCCGAGCCGTCTTCTCCGGCCACCGCCACCGGTGCCAGCGCCGAAGTCATCAACAGTGGTGATGTCTACGCCGGTCCCGCCGTGCGTCGACTGGGTCGNCAGTTGGGTGTGGATCTGGCCAAGGTGAAAGGTTCCGGTCCTCGCGGTCGCATCACCAAAGACGATGTGCGCAGCTATGTGAAAAACATTGTCACGGCGTCTCAGTCCGGTGCTGCACCGGCCGCCGGTGGCGGTGCCATTCCGCGTATTCCGCNGATCGACTTCAGCAAGTTCGGTGAAGTCGAAGAAGTGAAGATGAGCAAGATCAAAAAGCTCACTGCGGACAACATGACCCGCAACTGGCTGAACATCCCCCACGTTACCCAGTGGGACGATGCCGATATCACCGATATGGAAGACTTCCGTAAAGGCCTGAAAGCCGAGGCGGAAAAGCGTGGCACCAAGCTCACGCCGCTGCCGTTCCTGCTCAAAGCCTGTGCNGCGGCGCTTGAGGCCGAGCCGAGCTTCAACGTGTCTCTGCATCACGATGGCGAACATATTGTTCAGAAAAAATACGTTCACATCGGTATCGCGGTGGACACCCCGAACGGTCTGGTTGTGCCGGTCATCCGTGACGTCAACAAGAAAGGCTTGTGGCAGTTGACCGAAGAGATCAATGCCATGGCCAAGAAGGCGCGCGATGGCAAGCTGACGGCTGCAGAAATGCAGGGCGGTTGCTTTACCATCTCCAGCCTGGGCGCCATGGGTGGCAGCGGCTTTACGCCGATTGTGAATGCCCCGGAAGTCGGCATCCTGGGTGTGTCTCGCGCCCAGATCAAGCCNGTGTGGAATGGCACAGAGTTTGTGCCGCGCAATATGCTGCCAATCTGTCTGTCCTACGATCATCGCGCCATCAACGGTGCCGATGCCGGTCGCTTCTTCACTTTCCTGGCCGGAGCCCTGGCGGACGTGCGTCGCCTGTTGCTCTAAGCGNNAGTGAAGTGTTGCAGTNACAAAAAAGGCCAGCGTTTGCTGGCCTTTTTTGTGTNNNTATCGGCACCCATGCAGTGCCAAATCAACCATTCAAAATGATAAAACCAATGAGAGAACACCATGAAACAATTCGCCTGGTTATTCGCCCTCCTGTTTTTATTCGGCTGCGCCCGATCCGTCATCACCGAACCTCCGGTGCCGTTTGAAAACACCTATACGGCGGAAAATACCTATCANAAGGAAGTAAAGCAGTTCCCGCACATTGAAATCGCCAGTCTCGATACGCCCGANGGAGTACGCGTCGAGCGGGACCTGACTTATGTGCAATACGGTCGGCGGGCGCTGCAACTGGATCTGCATCGGCCAGAGGCGGGGAGCTTTCGTCCGGCNGTGGTTCTGGTGCACGGGGGCGGTTGGCGTTCGGGTTACCGGGAAAACCTGACGCCCCTGGCCAACGCCTTGGCGGAGCGAGGGTTTGTGGTGGCCAATATCAGTTATCGGCTGGCGCCCGAGGCGCGCTTTCCCGCCGCCATTCACGATGTCAAAGCGGCGATTCGGTGGTTACGCGAGCATGCCGAGGCCTATGGTGTTAACCCGGACCAGATTGCCGTGGGTGGTACCTCCGCCGGTGGGCAGATTGCCAGNCTGACCGGTATTACCGCAGGCGACCCGTACTTTGACCCGCAGCGGGCACACAGCCCGGCATCCAGCGATGTGCAGGCGATTCTGAATATTGATGGTCTGTCTGACTTCACCTCGGAGGAAGCGCGTCACTACGAAGATGATCCGAGCAAGAACCCGTCGTCCGCCGGTTCCTGGTTCGGCGGGCGCTACGCGGAGCAAACTGAACTCTGGCATAAAGGCTCGCCCACTTACTATGTCCACGCCGATATGCCGCCGATTCTGTTTCTGAACAGTGCCCGGGAACGATTTGGTGTGGGGCGCGATGAAATGATCGCCAAGATGGAACCGCTGGGGGTCCGCTACCATGTTCAGCGCTTTGACAATACGCCGCATACGTTCTGGCTGTTTGACCCCTGGTTGCAACCCACAGCGGATGAAGTGTCCGCCTTCCTTCGCGGGATCTGGGGCGGCACTGGTACCTCGCCAGAGTGAAGCGTATGATGGTTTTTGCGTCGTTTTTGAAATGGAGGTAATTCCGGTTTGAGTCCATCGTCCGGAAAACGGTCCCCCCTGATTGTGCCTGCACTGGTGTTTCTATTGGTCATCGGCGTGGTGGAAGGGGTGATCTTCGCTTACAAGGGGAAGCTGTACAGCGATCAGCGCTTTCAAGCCGTGACCTTCGCCGCCGACCTGCGCGCCAATGCCGAGCGCGAGCTGAACAATGTGCTTTATCTCACCCGTGGTCTGAGCAGTTACTTTTCCGTGCGCCACGACTCCCTGGAGCGTGAAGAGATTCTCAATATTCTGCGGGTGGCCTACCAGACCAGCCCGGTCATCCGGAATTTCGGTGTGGCCGTGGACTACCAGTTGAGCTATGTCTATCCCACCGAAGGCAATCAGGCGGCCATCGGCCTGGATTACCGCGAACTCGAAACCCAGTGGCCGGACGTCAAAAGGGCGGTGGAGCAGCGCCAGCCGGTGCTGTCCGAGGGCGTGAAACTGATTCAGGGCGGTGAGGCTTTCATCTACCGTGATCCCATTTATGTGGACGACGCCTATTGGGGGTTGCTGTCCACGGTGATTGATGCCGAGCCCTTGCTGGACGCCATGTTCGGGGTGATGGACCGGGACAGTCGCCATCGGTTTGCGGTGCNGGTCANNCGCCCGGGGAATTCCGTGTCCCTGTGGGGCGACGAGGCGCTGTTTGAGGNCGAGGATGTGGTGCGCCTGGGCTCTGAACGTGGCTGGGAGTTCGCGGTGCAGACCCGCTCTCAGGATGCGCACTGGCTACCGATNTTCGTGTTGCGGATATTTGGTTGGGTGTTGGCATTGGTAACCGGGTTGGGCACCTATTCGGCCTTGCTGCATCGACGCCAGCGACTGACCCAGGGGGCCCGAGGTCAGGAATCAGCGTTCGAGTAAGGCGCGGCTCAGGTTGGGAGCGAGCCGGCGGGCCAGCTCGGCCGAGCCAATACCCAAAAGGGCGCCGCTGACATTGGCCAGAATATCGCCGAGGCTGAAGGTGCGCGGCGGCAAAAAATGCTGGATCACTTCAATACCCGTCGAGTACACCACCAACACCAGAAGACGCTGCCACACCGGCCAGCCCGGTAGGGCNACGGTGANTGACCAGCCGGCAACGCCATAGCCGAGAAAGTGCATCAGCTTGTCGTTGTATTGCGGAATATGGGGGCCNGAGGCGGTGGTGAGCCCNAAATAGGTGAANATCGCCAGCAGCAGNANGAACTGCCANCGGCACAGCGGGCGCCACCACTCNGGNACGNTCATACTCAGCGCAGCACCATCAGTGAGATGCNGGTTTTGCTGATCATGTGAGTGGTGGTGCTGCCCACGATCAGTTGGCGAATACGCGAATGGCCGTAGGCGCCCATGATCAGCAGATCGATATTGTGNGTGTGCTGATACTCTTCCAGAACGGNTTCCGGGTCACCGGCAATGATGGTGGCCTGGGTTTCGAAACCGGCCTCGGTCAGTTTGTTCTTGGCCCAGTCNAGCTGTTCGCGGTTGCTGTCCACGTCCGCACCGACCGTGACCAGGTGAATCGGAATGCCTTTGAACAATGGGCTGGCGGCTACCATGTCCACGCCCTTACGGGTGGTGGCGCTGCCGTCAAAGGCAAACATGATCGCCTTGGGNGGCTCAAAACTTTGCTGGGCAATGAGAATCGGCCGGTGCAGGGTGCGGATGATCTGTTCCAGATGACTACCGATATGCCCGTGGGCCGAGGCGGTGTCCGCACCGCGCTTGCCCACCACCAGCATCCGGGTTTCGGTTTCCAGCTCGGCCAGAGCACTGACCAGCTCGCCGTGACGCTGGCGGGTTTCCACCTCGTTCACACCTTTCTGCTCCACCCGTTCACGGGCAGCCTTGAGCATCAGTCGGCCGTGTTCCATGGCCACTTTGGAGCGCTGCTCGTCCAGGCTGGCGAGTTCTTCCAGCAAGGCCTCCTGAGAGCCAAAGCCGATGCTGCCACTCAGGTTCTGTTTCTTGCCCTGAGTGGGCTCGTCCAGCACGTGCACCAGGCTCAGCGGCGCGTCCATTCGCTGGGCGGACCAGGCCGCGTAATCACAGACGGATTCGGCGTACTGAGAGTCATCGATACAGGCAATCACTTTGTTGTGCATACTCTTTCTCTCGGTTAGTGGCCCATCAGGCGTTCAACAGCGTCCGGCTTGTCGTGCACGGCAAATCGGTCCACCAGTGTGGCACTGGCTTCGTTCAGGCCAATCAACTCCACATCGGTCCCTTCGCGGCGGAACTTCAGTACCACTTTATCGAGGGAACTGATCGCCGTAATGTCCCAGAAGTGGGCGCGGTGCAGATCGATGGTAACCTTTTCAANCGCCTCTTTGAAATCGAACCCGTCAATAAACTGCTCAGCGGAGGTGAAGAATACCTGGCCGACCACATGGTAGGTGCGATGCTCGCCGTCGTCCGAGAGGCTGGAGCCGATGTACAGAATGTCGCCCACCTTGCGGGCGAAGAACAGCGCGCTCAGCAGCACGCCCACCAACACGCCGAGCGCCAGGTTGTGGGTGGCGACCACCACAGCCACGGTNCTGACCATGACGATGCTGGAGCTCTTGGGGTTGTCTTTCAGGTTTTTGACCGAAGACCAACTGAANGTACCAATCGACACCATGATCATCACCGCTACCAGAGCGGCCATGGGAATGGCCGCGACCCACTGGTCCAGAAACACCACCATAATCAGCAGCACGACCCCGGCGGTCAGGGTGGAGAGNCGGGTGCGACCACCNGATTTCACGTTGATCACCGACTGNCCGATCATGGCGCANCCGGCCATACCACCGAGNAGNCCGGAGCCNATATTGGCGGTACCCTGGCCNATNCACTCNCGNTTNTTGTTACTNGGNGTATCGGTCAGATCATCCACGATGGTGGCGGTCATCATGGACTCCAGCAAACCGACCACCGCCANGGTGATCGAGTANGGGAAAATGATCTGCAGGGTTTCAAAGTTCAGCGGNACATCCGGCCACAAAAATACCGGCAGGCTGTCCGGNAGNTCGCCCATNTCGCCCACGGTGCGGATGTCCATACCNAGGTACATGGCGATACCGGTCAGGACAATAATGCACACCAACGGGGACGGCACAGCTTTGGTCAGCAGCGGAAACAGATAGATGATACCGAGGCCCGCCGCAAGCATGATATACACCGGCAGGGTGGCATTTTGCCCGGTGATTTCCGGCAACTGCGCCAGGAAAATCAGGATCGCCAGGGCATTTACAAACCCGGTCACCACCGAGCGGGAGACAAACCGCATCAGCGCCCCCAGTTTTAAAATCCCGGCAATAATCTGAAAAACCCCGGTCAACAAGGTGGCGGCGAGCAGGTATTCCAGCCCATGCTCCTTCACCAGCGTGACCATCAGCAGCGCCATGGCGCCGGTGGCGGCGGAAATCATGCCCGGGCGGCCCCCGACAAACGCCGTGACCACGGCGATACAGAAAGACGCGTACAGGCCGACCTTGGGGTCGACCCCGGCAATGATGGAGAAGGCGATGGCTTCGGGAATCAGCGCCAGCGCCACCACAATGCCGGCGAGGCTGTCGCCTTTGAAATTCGAGAACCAATCCTGTCGAATGTTTGCGAGCATAAGTATCTTCCAGCAGATCGAAGTCAATACCGTGGACGGCCGCATAGGGTGGGCGTCACCGATGGTTTTGAAAAGAGAAAACCGGCTGGCAAACCGGCCGATAGGTGGCGGTTTACAAGTGAACTGGACGGGCAACGGGAACTTCCGTGGGCCAACCTTCAGGGCTTAATGCCCGGGGTCGACTGCCAAGTCGCGAGACCGGTGATGAGTATCGTTATCATCAGCACCCAGACTGGAACGGCGCGCATGCCGTGAGACCGGTGGCTTGGTTTGAAGGCGGCGGAGTATACCGGAAAGGGGCCCGTATTGCACGGGCTGGGCCTNGGTAACAGGGGCTAGCGGGCGCGGTCGGTCAGAGGCAGTAGCGCCTCGGCATCGTACAGNTCCTGNGGGCGGTTGATGTTNAAAAACGGGTCNTANCCGGTCTGCTCAAAGGTCACCGATTCGGCNTTCTGTTCCCGCGCCCAATCCTGCAGTCGCGGTGTCTGGTCCGATTGCAGCGCCTCACGAATGGCCGGCAATAGGGAGCGGTGCCACAGCCCGAAGATCGGATGGGTCTGCTCGCCGGAGCGGGCCAGGACCAGAGACGCNTCGGTCTCCTGCGCCTGGCGGTACANTTCGCTGACCAGATTGTCCGGGAAAAACGGCGTGTCGCTGGCAAAGCTGGCCAGCCACTGTTGCTCCGGGCGATGGTTTTCCAGCCACTGCAGNCCGGCGTGAATGCCCGCCAGAGGGCCGGGAAAATTGGGATACTCGTCNGACAGGACCGTCAGCCCGCTGCGGGTAAACCNCAGATGGTTGCCNTTGGCGTTGAGCAGCAGCTCGGTTACCTGGGGTCTGGCTTTGGCAATCGCCCGCTGGAGNAGGGTCTGGCCGCCCAGNGGCAGCAGGCACTTATCGCCGCCGCCCATGCGGCGGGCGAGTCCTCCNGCGAGGATAATGCCCAGAATCGGGGGTCTGTCGTTCATAATCTCTGGTTAACGGTNTCGGGTTTTACCAGTACTATACGCGGTAAGAGATTGAACGCGCGACTGTTTNNTGTCGATTTTTTTAACGGTTCCGNATCGAGCGGAGTCGGTTTTCACCGGGAGTCTTGAGTATGGGTCTTGATTTGCAGAGTCTGCGCCGGGAGTACTTGCGCGGTGGTTTGAACCTGGAAGATTTGAGCGCCAGCCCCATTGATCAGTTTGAAGTCTGGATGGAGCAGGCGGTGAAGGCGGAGATTCCCGACCCCACGGCCATGGTGCTCGCCTCCGCCTCCCCGGACGGGCAGCCCTCCCAGCGTATCGTGCTGCTCAAAGGGCTGGATTCCGACGGCTTCGTGTTCTACACCAACCGCACCAGCCGCAAGGGGCGCGAGCTGGCCGCCAACCCCAAAGTCAGCCTGCACTTTCCCTGGCACACCCTTGAGCGCCAGGTGGATGTCTGCGGTATCGCTGAACCACTGTCGGCGGAGGAATCCGAGCGCTATTTCCACTCCCGCCCCCGGGAGAGCCAGCTGTCCGCCTGGGCGTCCCACCAGAGCCGCCCGGTTGAGTCCCGCGAAGCCCTGATGGCCCACTTCCGTGAACTGGAACAGCGTTTTGAGGGCCAGGACATCCCGCTGCCGGACTTCTGGGGCGGCTACCGGGTTCGTCCCCAGCAGATGGAATTCTGGCAGGGCGGCGCCCACCGGCTGCATGACCGGTTCGAGTACAACCTGCAGCCCGACGGCAACTGGACCATCGACCGGCTGGAGCCCTGAATATGGCGGGTCAAGCCACCATGCGTTACATCCACCACAGTGCCGCCGGCGCGCCTTCCGTACTGGCCCTGACCGAAGGCCCGGTACCCGAGCCCAGCGCTCATGAAGTGTTGATTCAAGTCGCCGCCGCCGGGGTAAACCGCCCCGACGTACTGCAACGACAGGGACTCTACCCGCCTCCGGAAGATGCCTCCCCAGTGCTCGGGCTGGAAGTCTCGGGAACCGTCGTCGCGGTCGGAGAGGGCGTTCAGCGTTGGCAGTTGGGCGACCGGGTCTGCGCTCTGGTCAACGGCGGCGGCTACGCCGAATACGCCGTCGCCCCGGCGGATCAATGCCTACCGGTACCCGAGGGGCTAGACCTGGAAGACGCCGCCGCACTGCCGGAAACCCTGTTCACCGTATGGCACAACCTATGGCAGCGGGCCCGCTTGCAGCCGGGCGAAACCCTACTGATCCACGGCGGCGCCAGCGGCATCGGCACCACCGCCATCCAGCTGGCCAAGGCCCTGGATCACCGGGTCATAGTGACCGCCGGCAGCCCTGAAAAGTGCGACGCCTGCCTGGCGCTGGGCGCGGACCGGGCGATCAACTACCGCGAAGCGGATTTTGTCACCGAGGTCAAAGCCTTCACCGACGGCCAGGGCGCCGACGTGATTCTGGACATGGTCGGCGGCGACTACGTCCAGCGCAATATCAAGGCAGCGGCCAAAGAAGGGCGCATCGTCAATATCGCTTTTTTAGACGGCAGCAAAGTCGAGGTAGACTTGATGCCCCTAATGCTCAAACGCCTGACCCTCACCGGCTCGACACTAAGAGCCCAGAGCACCGAAGCCAAAGCCGGCATCGCCCGAGAACTGGAACAACGCGTCTGGCCCCTGATCGCCCTCGGACGAGTAAAACCCTTGATAAACCACCGCTTTGCACTAAGTGACACCCAAAAAGCCCACGAACTGATGGAATCCAACACCCTGATCGGCAAAGCCATTATCGACCTATGACAAAAACCACCCCCCACCGCCCCCTAGAAGGCATCCGCGTCATCGAACTCGGCCAACTCATCGCCGGCCCCTTCGCCGGCTGCATGCTCGCCTACTTCGGCGCGGAGGTAATAAAAATCGAACCCCCGGGCAAAGGCGACGCCCTACGCGGCTGGCGCGTGGTGGAAGACGGCACCTCACTCTGGTGGCGCAGCCTGGGCCGCAACAAAAAAAGCGTGACCCTGGACCTCAAACAGGACAAAGGCCGGGACATCGCCCGGCAACTGATCGACAGCGCCGACGTCCTGATCGAAAACTTCCGCCCCGGCGTGATGGAAGACTGGGGGCTCGGCCCCGACGTCATCAAGCAGAGCAACCCGGCACTGGTCTACTGCCGGATCTCCGGCTTCGGCCAGACCGGCCCCTACGCCAAAAAACCCGGCTTCGCCTCGGTCTGTGAAGGCATGAGCGGCTTTCGCTACGTCAACGGCCACCCGGACCAGGCGCCGGTGCGCCCGAACCTGAGCATTGGTGATACCATCGCCGGTCTGCACGCGGCGCTGGGCATTACCCTGGCGCTGTTCGAGCGCGAGCGCCAACCGGGCGGGGAGGGGCAGGTGGTGGATGTGGCCCTGTACGAAGCCATGTTCAACCTGATGGAAGCCGTGGTGCCGGAATACGACGGCGCCGGTGTGATCCGAGAGCCCTCGGGCACCACCGTCACCGGCATCGTGCCCACCAACACCTACCGGTGTCAGGATGGCAAATACGTGGTCATCGGCGGCAACGGCGACTCCATTTTCCAGCGCCTGATGCGCGCGGCGGATCGGCCAGAGATGGCGAAAGATCCACGCATGGCCACCAACGCCGGGCGCGTCGAATGCGTGGAAGAAATCGATGGTGCATTATCCGACTGGTGTGGTTCTCTCGCGTCCACCGAGCTTCTGGCCAAACTCGAAGCGGCGCGGGTGCCCTCGGGCCCGATCTACAATGTCGCGGATATGATGGCCGACCCGCACTTTCAGGCGCGGGGCCTGTTTGAGCAGGTCGAGATCAATGGCAAGCCGCTGAAAATCCCGGCGATGATGCCGCGCCTGGACAGCACCCCGGGCGGCACCAACTGGCCGGGCCCCGAGGTGGGCCAACATACCGACGGCGTATTGCAGGAGGCTTTGGGCCTCAGTGCGGAAGACTTGAGTGATTTGCGCGAACAGGGCATTGTGTAGCGGCCCGATACGACGCCCGATAGAACGAGTAATCTGTTATGAACAAAACCGAAGAACGACCCGACGAGCCGCTAAAGCCCGGCCGCTATCGCCACTACAAAGGCAAGGACTATCAGGTACTGGAAGTGGCCACCCACAGTGAAACCGGGGAGGCCATGGTGGTCTATCGTTGCCTCTACGGCGACTACAGCCTCTGGGTCCGGCCGCTGTCCATGTTTAACGAGTCGGTGGAAGTGGCGGGGGAAACCGTGCCGCGTTTTGCCTATGTGGAACCCATGGAGAAGGATCACCTGTGGGCGGGACAGTAACGACGGACGACCTGAACGCGCGGGACGAACACTGGATGCAGCGCGCCCTGGCGTTGGCCGAGCAGGGTGCCCAGCGAGGCGAAGTGCCGGTCGGTGCCGTGCTGGTCCGCGACGATGAAGTGCTCGGCGAAGGCTTCAATCAGCCCATTGGTGCTCAGGACCCCACCGCCCACGCCGAAGTGGTGGCGCTGCGTCAGGCCGCTGCAGCGGAGCAGAACTACCGCCTGCCGGATACCACTTTGTACGTGACCCTCGAGCCCTGCACCATGTGCATCGGCGCCCTGATTCACGCCCGCGTCGCACGCTTGGTCTACGGCACCACCGAACCCAAAGCCGGCGTGGTGGAAAGCCGCAATCAACTCGCACAGACGGACTACTACAATCACTGGCTGGAAGTACAGGGCGGCGTACTCGCCGAAGCCTGCCAGCAGCAACTGACCGACTTTTTCCGCCAGCGCCGGGCCGAAATCAAGGCACGCAAACAGGCGCAAAACCCCTCATGAAATATTACGACTGCGTGATTATCGGCGGTGGCGCCGCCGGCCTGATGTGTGCCGCCACGGCGGGTTTTCGCGGGCGAAGCGTGGCGGTGTTGGACCATGCCAATAAAGTGGGCAAAAAAATCCTGATGTCCGGTGGCGGCCGCTGCAACTTCACCAACTACGATGTCTCGCCGGAAAACTTCATTTCCGACAATCCCCACTTCTGCATCTCCGCCCTGCGCCGATATACCCCTTATGACTTTCTGGCGCTGGTGCAGCGCTACGATCTCCAGTATCACGAAAAAGCGCTGGGGCAATTATTCTGTGATCACAAATCCCGGGATATTCTCGATATTCTATTGGCCGAGTGCGACCAAGCCGGCGTGAGCATCCAGACCCAGTGCACCATTGAATCGATCGAGAAAACCGACAGCGGCTTTACGTTGACCACAACCAACGGCGGTGTGCAGTGCGAATCCCTGGTGGTGGCCACCGGCGGCCTGTCCATTCCCACCATGGGCGCCACCGGCTTCGGTTACCAGATCGCCAAACAGTTCGGCCTGCCGATCACCGAGCGTGAAGCAGCACTGGTACCCTTCACCCTGAGCGGCCAGTGGCTGGAGATTGCCCGTTCCCTCTCGGGCGTGTCCTTGCCGGTGACAGTCGAGTGCGGAGAGCAGCGCTTTGCCGAAGCGCTGCTGTTCACCCACCGGGGCCTGAGTGGCCCGGCCATCTTGCAGATTTCCAATTACTGGCACCGCCAGGAAGCCATCACCATCGACTTCCTGCCCGGAGAATCTCTCGGGGAGCTGCTGAACCAGTGGCGCTCCGACGGTCAGAAAACCACCCTGAAAAACCGCCTCTCTCGCCACCTGCCCAAGCGCTTTGTGGAAACCTGGCTGGAACTGCCGATCTTCCCGAGCGGCCTGCAGGACAAACCCCTGGCGGAGTGGAGCCGCACCGACATGGACGCCCTGTGCGACGGCTTCCACCGCTGGCAGATCGTCCCGCCGGGAACCGAAGGCTACCGCACCGCGGAAGTCACCCGCGGCGGGGTGGATACCCAGGCGGTGTCCTCCAAGACCTTTGAGGCAAGAGCGGTGCCGGGGCTGTATTTTATTGGCGAGGTACTCGACGTGACCGGTTGGTTGGGGGGCTACAACTTCCAGTGGGCCTGGGCCAGTGGGTACTGTGCAGGGCGGGTGATTTGAAGATTTAAAGCTCATATTTGAATTTCTGAAAAATTAGTGCACACTTTACATTCAGGCGGTTAACGCTTTTTTGACCCGATAAAATAAAATTTAGAAAAATCAATGGCTTACTGAAATTGGTTAAAGGTAAGCGTGCCGCAGGTCGGGAGAAACAGTGCCAGCACACTTTTACACCCAGGGAGGAAGGTATTGTTGTCGGGAGTTGGTTGAGTGTCAGCACTTTACCCCGTGGCCTACCTTGACTCATAAACGTACAGGCTTGATATACAGTTGTTAGATTCTGAGGGGCTTTTTTGGATTTACCACCTAGTTTTTTAGCTTCCATGTTTGGTGCCATATTAGGGTCCCTGTTGGCAGGTGTGGGGTTTCTCTACAGACGTTCTGCTGAATATAAAGATGAATTCCGAGGGCTAATATTCACGCTTCTAGGAGTCTATAGTTCGTTAAGAGCTACGCAAATCCTCAAACCAAGAAATTATCTTGAAGCATGCGCTGAAGTGATGGAGCGTCTAGGCCACAAGAACTTGGCGAAAAATGAAGAGTTTTTCCGGATTATGGAGCCTCTAGTTAAGCCCCAGCTGGAAGCAATGCTATCCCAAGTCAATGGTTGGGATGACGCAGGTTATGTCCAAAAGCTCGAACGAATTGCTCGAAATAATCCCGTGCTAGCACATCGCCTTAAATCTAATTCGCTGCTAATGGATATTATCCCTCAAGTCCGTGAGTATTGGGTTCGTTATTTGGAGATGCTTAGTGATAACGACCTTTCAGCGGAGCATGTTGAGTCTGAACTTCCAAAAATGGAGAGTGAACTTGTCGAGCATCTTTTGGCCGAATTGAGGTCAGATATTCTTAAGGTTTCCAAATCTATTGGTATTATCCAATACGTTAGAGTGAGACGTCTTTTTAATGTCTATAAAAAACGCACTTCTGAGAATATTTTGGAGCCATTATTCAAAAAATTGATTTCATGAGTCATCATGCTTATGAACAAAGATCAGACAAGACTTAACCATGCGCTATTTCGGGACAATTCCCTTCCGCTTCGCGGCTCCAAAGTGTCCGAAAAGTTTCTTTTTATGTAACCGTTGCTTGGAAGACGTCGCCCTTTTGAATGTGGTTTTGTTGGATGTGCAAAATTAATTATCTAAATAATAGGCGGAGAAGGTGATGGCAAGAGTAATCGAAGAAAAATTGGAGTACTGCAAAAGGTGTTCTAAAACTACCAAGCATCATCGAAATAATAGTAAGTCAAGCGGGTTTATGCTTCTGGTGCATCTGATTCTGACTGTCGCAACTGTTGGTGTGTGGTTGCTGCTTGTCATCGTATGGAAGATTTTAAATGTGCAGGTCGGTGGCTGGAAATGCAGTGAGTGCGGAAGCTAAGTAGTACATAATAAACGGTTGTTGCTGATCCTTTGGAGTGAACGGCTTTCCCGCTACTGAATGGCTGCAAATCCGCTCCAAAAGCCGGTCGCTAGCTTTTTTGAGAGAGGTTCATGATCCTATACAAGTACATGTCCTTCAATGCCGCTCGGAAGGTGATCGATTCCCTATCAATAGGATTTTCATGCCTTGAAGACTTGAACGATCCTTTTGAGTGCACAGCCTTTGGTTTTCGAGATGGCGATGATTCTATAAGCGCGAAAACAGCCACGGATGCGTGCAGAAACCGCTTCTCGAGAAAATACGGTGTCTTATCGTTGACTCGGCAGCCGTTAAACGCGCTTATGTGGTCGCATTATGGAGACTCTCACCAAGGGGTGGTCCTTGGGTATGATTGTGATTTGGCCGGATTTTCAGACCCGCAAAGCAATGTGATTTCAAGCCAGTATGGAGAGATGATCTACTCAGCTACAAAGCCTCATAAGGATCTCCCTGTGATTGGCGAGCATGAGCTGATGAACATTGGCGGTAAACTTCGTTTTGACTCGAATGCCTACAATTTGATGAAAAGAGCTTTTCTATATAAGTCTCTTGAGTGGGCATACGAAGAAGAAGTCCGTATTGTAAAAAATATTGAAAATATCCCCTTCGGATATCACACAGGTAGTGGTCGATATCGTGAGTGGAATAAAGTAATTGTCTCTGGTCGACCTTTATACTGCCTTGATGTGCCGGAAAACTCGCTTAAAGAAATTTATTTAGGGCGAAATTTATATAGAAATGTTACCAAAGGTGGCTCTGTTACTGACAAAGAGTTGAAGGATGTGCTTCAGTCCTGGGGGAGAAAAGATGTCAAGATGATGCAGTGTGAACCCGATGTTAAATCGTGGAACCTCGTCGCAAAAAAATCTATCAACAAAAGCTAACCCGTGGCTGTTGACGAGCGCACTCGCGCTGGGACTTCGTTATACCGAAAAGCGACGGCGTTGAATGCTTTGTAGGAATAATGAGGGTGGAGTAGTGACACATCCAAAATTCATCGTAGGGAGTTTCGTCGAGGCGTTGGCGGCCTCGCGGTTGATTGAGTCAGCTATAGTCATAAAGCTTTCGAGTGATCCGTTGCTCGACATTCCGGGTGCAGGGGCAATAGTCGAAGGTTATGATTGGCTTGACAGTACTGGGTCAAATACGAGGTATGACTTAGTGGTCCTCGATCTTCCATTGGGGACGGCCCGAAAGAAGATCGAGATGGGTGGCTCAACAATCAGTGCTCGGGGAAGCTGGATAGAGTTGTACAAAGCACTTAACCTGCTTACCTCAAAGGGTTTGTGTGTTGCAATAATGGAGTCGACCTGTAGTGGCATAGTGATTCTGGCCACCTGATTTTGAGTGTATTATCACTCACAGAGAAAGTCAGGTGGATATGATGACAAAGACGAGAAATTTCAGCCC